>CAYZAT010000021.1:0-22511 GCA_964476475.1 uncultured Pirellulales bacterium | reverse complement strand
GCCCGCGTGGCTATTAGGATTAATTTTATTAGCGCCGATTGTCTGGCTCGGATTGCGAAATCTCGCGGTGCTGGGGCTTGTGCGAAGGTGGCTCGCAATTCTCCTGCGATGCTTGTTAGTGGTTATTTTAGTCGCCTTGCTTGCGCGTTTAATCCTTACCAGAGAGCAACGTTGTCTAACCGTCATCACGGTTCTTGATCGCAGTCAGTCGATTCCCACACAACTTCAAAAAGCGAGTCTCGAGTACCTTGATAAAGCCTTGAAGAAGAAGAATCCTCTCGACCAGCTGGCTGTGATCGACATCGCCGAGGCGGCCAACATCTCCAAATTACCGACACGGGATGTCACGATCCATCAGAGAAACACCACTCTGGACGGCGGGCAAAGCAAACTGGCCGACGGGCTCCAAATGGCGCTGGCTATCGCGCCGCCGGATACGGCCGTGAGAATCTTGCTGGTCAGTGAGGGCAACCAGACCGCCGGCGACCTGAAGGAAGCGGCACAAACCGCCGCAGCTAACGGCATTCCCGTGGATGTTCTTCCGTTACGTTATCAATACGACCACGAAGTCGTTTTCAAACGCCTGGCCGCACCGGCCCGCGCGCGAAGCAACCAGACGATCTCGTTGCGTTTTATTCTCAGCAGCACATCGACATCCCGTGGCACATTGCAATTGAGTCTTAATGATAAGCCGGTCGATCTCGATCCCACGTCGCCCCGGATCGCGGCGCCGATCGAGTTGAAGTCCGGCACCAACGTACAGACGATCTCGTTACCGGTCGGTACGCGCGGCATTCATGAGTTCGAGGCGGTTTTTATTCCCGACGGACCCGGTCAGGACAGAATCGATCAGAACAACCGTGCCAGCGCCATCACGAACGTTGCCGGTCCGGGAAAGGTCCTGGTTCTCGATACGGATGGAGTGAGTGCCCAAAAGCTCATTACGGCTTTGCGGAATTCCGACATCAACGTGCAACACAGTATCGCCGCGGATTTCCCGGACAATCTTGTTAAACTCATGGGGACTGATGCAGTTATCCTGGTTAATACTGATTGCAGTAAGTTCACGTTTCAGCAGCAGGAATTGCTGTGTCGGTATGTCAACGATCTCGGCGGCGGCTTGATTATGGTTGGTGGGCCGGAATCGTTTGGAGCCGGCGGCTGGATCGGTTCGCCCGTGGCCGACATCCTTCCCGTGGACCTCGATCCGCCTCAAAAACAACAGATGCCCAAAGGAGCGCTTGTGTTGGTGATCGACCGAAGCGGCTCAATGACGGGTGAGAAAGTAGAAATTTGCAAGATTGCCGCCGCGGCTGCCGTTCGTTTGCTCAGCCGGCGCGATCTGGTCGGAATCGTGCTCTTTCACGGCGTCAGCGATTGGCTCGTTCCGCTCGAACCGGCCGAGGACAAAGACGCCATCCTTCAAAGAATTCGCAATATCGGCGGTGGTGGAGGCACCGTCATGAGCCCGGCTATGATCATGGCCCGCGACGCTCTGCGAAACGCCAACGCCGCTGTCAAGCATGTTATTCTACTCACGGACGGTCAAACGTCGGATCGCGATATTTGCGCCGGATTGGGCCAGTCGATGGACGATAGCGAGATTACGGTCTCGACGGTTGCCGTTGGCCCGAGTGTGGATGCGGATTTGTTATTGGAAATCGCGCAGGCGACCCAGGGTCGGTTCTACCGCGTCACCGACCCGATGAATATCCCGGAAATCTTCGTCAAGGAAGCCCAGGTCGTCCGGCGGTCCATGATTGTTGAGCAAACATTCACACCGCAGATCGTTTCCGGATTCAGCGAGATTATCAAAGGGCTTTCGAGTCAACTGCCGGCGCTGGACGGCTATGTCCTGACCGGGCCGAAAGGGGGGCTAAACCAGATCGTTCTGTCCAGCGATCAGGCCGATCCGATCTTCGCCACCTGTCAGTCCGGCATGGGACGTTGTGTCGCTTTCACCAGCGCGGTGGACAGCCGATGGGGATCGAGCTGGCTGGGATGGGGCGGTTTCGAGAGATTTTGGGAGCAAACCGTACGGTGGGTGGGCAAGCCGGCCGAATCATCGGATTGCGAGGTGTTCGCCGATGTCCAGGGCCGCCAGGTGACCATTAACGTCGAAGCCGTGGATGCTGAAGGGAAATTCATACAATTTGCGAGTATCGAAGGGCAGATTATCGCGCCGGATGTCACCACAGAAACACTCGAATTGACTCAGACTGGACCGGGGCAATACCGCGGTCAATTCCAGGCCGGAAGCTCCGGCAGTTACCTCGTCAATCTTCGTTACAAGAGACTCGCCGATCAAACGAGGGCCCACTTTACCCACTCGACGGTCACGATTCCTTTCGCGCCGGAATTTCGAGATCTATCCGATAACGCACCCTTGCTTGCCGAGATCGCCGAGATCAGCAGTGGGCGGACTCTGGCTTCGGATCCCAACCAGGCCAATCTTTTCGATTATACGGGACTGGAATTCCCCCGAACCGAAATGCCGCTGCTCCGGCCGCTCATGTTTATCTTCCTGGTATTATTTCTCCTGGACGTGGCCGTGCGTCGCGTTGTTTTGGATTTTCGGGCAATAACCCGGCGGATAGTTTCTGTCGTTCGCCTGGCCAAACCTCAACACAAAGCCGATCCGGTGCTCGAACGCCTTCGTCTTAGAAGGCAAAAGCTTAAAGAGCAGCTTTCGACGGGCAAAACCGCAGCTATCGCGGCGAAACGATACAAAGGGGGTGAGACGTTCGACGGCGATCTGCCCGTGGCTAAGGTTACGGAGCAGGCCAAACCAATGTCTGTAACACCATCGGAAAAACAAACGCCTGAGAAAACAGTGGCGCACGAAGACAGCTCGCATATTCAGAGGTTACTCAAAGCCAAACGCAAAGCGGCCGGCTTGGAACAGAATGGAGAAGGTCAGGAATAGTCAATCGTTGCTTAGGAGATCATAGGAATGTCAAAAGATACAAACGTAGTTGAAACGCAATGTCGCGAATTTCGTGAGATGTTCGAGTCATTGCGTCGCGAAGTGGGTAAAGTCATTGTCGGGTACGAAGACATTGTCGATAACGTGCTGATCTGTCTATTCTGTGGAGGGCATGTTCTTTTGGAGGGGGTGCCGGGATTGGGCAAAACGCTGCTGGTCCGCACGTTGAGCGATGTGTTTACGCTTGATTTTCGCCGGATACAATTCACGCCGGACTTGATGCCCGCAGATATCATCGGTACGAACATCGTTATGGAAGACGCCAAAACCGGCAAACGGCAATTTCAGTTCCAGTCCGGCCCCATCTTCGGACAAATCATCCTGGCCGATGAGGTCAACCGCGCCACGCCTAAGACCCAGTCGGCGATGCTTGAAGCGATGCAGGAGCATTCGGTCACCAGCGGCGGGCAGGTCCGCAAGCTGCCCGAGCCGTTCATCGTCTTAGCGACGCAAAATCCAATCGAGCAGGAAGGGACGTACCCCCTGCCCGAGGCGCAATTGGACCGGTTCTTTTTCAAATTGCTCGTGCCGTATAGCAATCGCCAGGAACTTCGCGCGATCGTCGATAGGACGACAGCCGGAGAAGTACCGCGGGCGAAATCGGTTATCGGCGCCGAGAATATCATCAAGTTCCAGGACTTGGTCCGGCACGTCGTTATCGCCGAGCACGTCCAGGACTATGCCATTCGCCTGGTCCTGGCGACTCATCCCCAAGGCGAATTCGCGCCGGAGGTAACCAATCGTTTCGTTCGGTTCGGTTCTTCACCCCGCGGCGTTCAAGCTTTGGTTCTGGCCGGCAAGGTCCGCGCGATGCTCGATGAGCGTTACCACGTTGCTTTTGAGGACATCCGGGCCTCCGTCCTGCCGGCGCTGCGTCACCGCCTTCTGCTCAATTTCGAAGGGCAGGCCGAAGGTATCACCACCGACGAGATATTGGACCAGATATTGGATAGCACGCCCACAACGCTGGAGCAGAAACTGAATGTCCCTTAATCGAAAACGACTGACGGATTTACTGGACCCGGAGTTTATGAGCCGGCTCGACTCACTCGACGTGCTCAGCCGGAAGATTCTCCAGGGCAAGCTCCAGGGCGAGCGGCGCTCCAAGCGGCGCGGCCAGAGTGTGGAATTCGCCGACCATCGCCCATACGTGGCCGGGGATGACCTGCGCTTCGTGGACTGGAACATTTACGGACGCCTGGAGCAATTGTTTCTCAAGCTCTTCCTCGAAGAGCAGGACTTGACGGTACACATCGTCGTTGATGCCAGCGCATCAATGAGCATGGGAGAACCGTCGAAAGAACGATTTATCAAGAAACTGACTGCGGCTCTGGGATATGTCAGCCTGGTGAACAATAATCGGCTGGCCGTTAGTTTAATCGGCGACGGCGTGACCCAACAACTTGCCCACATGCGCGGCCGGAATTACTTGCATCAGATGGCCGAATTCCTTTTGTTGTCCGAATGCGACGGCATCTCGAATTTCGAGAGCGCGTGCCGCCAATTAGCGGCGGGTCGCATCGGTTCCGGCGTGATGATTGTCCTGAGCGATTTCCTGTTTAAGGAAGGGTATAACTCCGGCCTGCGCCGGTTGATCGGAAGGCAATACGATTTGTACGTGATCCAGGTGCTTTCCGCCCAGGAGCTTTCTCCCAAATTGGCGGGAGACTTAAAGCTGATTGATATTGAAGATGCCGACGCGGCGGACATTACGGTTAGCGCCGCGCTGATGAAGTATTATAAGCGTAACCTGACGGCTTACTGTAATGAACTAAAGGATTTCTGTGCTCGTCGCGGGGCCGTTTACGTCCTGGCCAGCTCCGCCGATTCGGTGGAGGCGCTCGTCTTGAATTACCTGCGACGAATTCGACTGCTTCGATAGAAATGAAAATGCAAAGATCAAATATCAAAAACAGAAATAGTGGAATCGCCACCTGGCGGCGATGACTGCCGTAATTTTGCATGTTACATTTTGATATTTGATTTTTCGTCGACTTTGGGAGCTTGAAGATATGGAATGGCTAACGCCTTTGACAGCACTTATAGCCGCGGCGGTAACCGTGCCGCTGTTGCTGCTGCTCTACTTCCTCAAGCTCAAACGTCGCGAGCAGATCATATCGAGCACGCTACTTTGGAAGCGGGCCGTTCAGGACTTGCAGGTCAACGCACCTTTTCAGAGGCTTCGGAGGAACATTCTTCTGCTCTTACAATTGTTGATGCTTCTGGCGATGTTGTTTGCGCTGGCCGGGCCAATTCTCTCGATGACACCCGGGCCGGGACGCCGGTACGTCGTGCTGATCGACCGATCCGCCAGCATGAATGCGACGGACGTGAAACCAAATCGCCTTGAAGCCGCCAAAGCCAAAGCCAAAGTCTTCGTCGAATCGCTGCGCAGCAAATCTTTCTTTTCGTTGAAGGACACCTCCGACGAGACGATGGTGATCGCTTTCGATAATCGTGCCAAGGTTTTGTGCTCTTTTACCTCTGATAAGCGGCAACTCATCCGTGCGATTGAATCGATCGAGCCGAGCGACGGTTTGTCCTGCCTGGTCGAGGCGACGGTCGTGGCTCGCGCCTTCACTCAATCGTCCGGCGGCGAGGGTGATAATCCGAATGGCGAAGAGCCGGCCCGGCTTGTTCTTTTCAGCGATGGGGATATCCGGGATATGGACCAGATTGTCGTCGGTTCCGATGAATTAGTTTTTCACTGCATCGGAAAATCGCAACGCAACGTGGCCGTCACGGCAATGCAGGCCCGGCGATCTTACGAAAAGCCTGAAGAGATTAACGTCTTTGCTACTTTGGCCAACTATGGCCCCGATACCGCGAGTTGCGACGTACAGCTTAGCATTAATAATGACGTTCGCGCGGTCAAGTCCATAACGGTCCCGCCGTGCAAAGCCGACGATGATGCCAAAGTAACCAACCCCGGTCAGATCGCCGTGGATTTCACTCTCATGCATACCGAGGCCGGCGTGCTCGAGGTTCGGCAACTTCCCGACTTGGGAGGATCGGCGACATCCAATTGCCTGAGTTGTGATGATGCGGCCTGGGCTGTTTTGTCTTCTCCGAAGAGACTTTCGATCCTTCTCGTAACCGGCGGCAACACGGTGCTTGAATCGGCATTAAGAGCCTGTCCGCTGGCTCAGCTCGAACGACGAAGCCCGGCGGAGTTCGACGCGATGGATCACGCGACACTGAGCGTCGAGCAACCTTACGACGTAATCGTACTCGATGGTCATGTGCCGTCGAACCTGCCGAAGTGCCGTTATCTCGTCTTCGGTCGTCCGCCGGACGGTATCGACGTCACGGTTCCCGCCGAACTCGAAAACCAGGTCATTGTTGACTGGAGGACGAAACATCCGGCGTTGCAGTATGTTAATCTGGCGAACCTGTTCGCCGCGCGGTGTCACCAGGTGGTTTTGCCCGGGGACGCGGACGTGCTTGCGGAATTTAATGAAACGCCGGCATTGTCTATCGTGCGCCGGCACGGCAGCGTTTTTCTCTTGGCTGGCTTTGATGTCCTGCAAACCAACTGGCCTTTCGAGCCGGGATTCGTCTTGTTCTGCTATAACGCGACCAGCTTTTTAGGCAGGCAAATCGGACGAGATCAGGAATTTAATCTCCAAGTCGGTGATCCTATTGTCGTCGAAGACGTGCCATTGGAAACGTCGGTCCGACTCTATGGGCCGGACATCGCCGGGACCGAAGTAACACCCGGTTCATCCGGTTCCATCCGCTTCTCCGGTACGAGCAGGGCGGGGCCGTACCGCGTGAGTGTCCCGGACCAGCCTGTTCGGCTTTTTGCCGTCAATTTGCTCGATCCGAAGGAAAGCAATGTGGCGCCGCGAGGCGAGATCGTTCTGGCGGCACAACCGGTTCAGGCGCAGGAGAGCACGTTGCGTCGGGCCAATGTTCCGTTGTGGCCGTATTTTGTCGGCTTGGTCCTGACGCTTGTGTGCTTGGAATGGTTTGTTTATAATCGCAAAGTGCGAATTTAGCCTGTGAGGTTTCTATACGGCGAGGTTTGAAATGTTACGCGTTTTTTTCATGTTATGTGTCATGTCGATTCTGTGCCTTGCGGCTTCTGCCTCCGATGAGGACCCCTTCAATGTCGATCTGGTGTGCGGTTGGCGAGGTTATTACCGTCCCATGGAATGGACGCCGGTGGAACTCCAGGTCAGCGGTAGTACCGAGTTGACCGAACCTTTCGCCGGCTCGATCACCGTCACGACCCAACAGGACGGCTTGAACACGATAAACATCACACATGAATTCGTTCTGACACCGGAGGTCCGGCTCCACATGCCTCTTGTAACAAAAATGGCGTTTGCCGTCGGTGGATGCGATGTCCGGATCGACAACGAGCGCGGACGCACGCAATGGCAACAAGAGTTCAACCTGTACGATCTCGCCTTTCGGCATCGTTACATGACAGCGGTGCGGGACAATGATTTTCTGATCGGGCTGGTAGGGCGCGCGAGTTTCGGCTTGCTCCGGCTGCCGAAACAGTCGTTCTGCCCGTCCGGCGACAAGCGCGGAAAGGTGTACGTTGGAGATAAAATACCGCGTATGGTTCCCTGGGATTGGACGGGATTCGTGCCTCTGGACATCCTCATCCTTTACGATCCGGATTGGAGTCAGTTTAAGCCGGAACAGCTTACAGCCGTCGCTGAATGGGTTTCCAACGGAGGTAAATTGCTGCTTGTATTGGGGAATCATCCGTTGACCGCCTCGAATCCCATCGCGTCGCTCTTGCCCTGCGTGCCGCGGGATCGAAAAGATATCACCTTATCACCGGAGATTCTGGGAAGATGGGGATTGAAAGCCGATGTGTCTGAGAAAGTCACTGCCTGGTCTCTCGTCCCTAAATCCGAGGCGCGCTTTTACGAGGTTGAAACTGTTAACGGCAACCAATGTCTGTTTACGACCGGGTATGCCGGATTCGGGCGTGTGGGCGTACTACCTTTCGATCCGTCTTTCATGTCGAGCGAGCAAGCCGTCAACAGCGCTTTGTTCTGGACGTTTCGCATTGAAGCCGTTCTAAAAGATGATGTTGCTCTACCGTATGACAATCGGCCTCATAGATCCTCGTCCATGAGGACGGGCCGAAGTATTGTCTTTGTTGACGATGTGGATGATCTACCCGACGATCGCAATCGTCCGGGCCATTTTGAAGTCGGCCGGGTGCATACCGCCAACAATGCCATCATGGAATTTTTGTATCAAGAAATCAAACCGTTGAGCATCTGGTGGGTGATTCTTTTACTGATCGGCCTGGCGATTCTGTTGGGCCCGGTGGACTATAAGCTGCTCAAACACTACGGACGTCTTCCATTGACCTGGCTGACTTGTACGTTTTGGATTATCCTGTTTACGATCGGCGCTTACTTTGGCGTTCAGGCCCTGCGCGGCGGGCAGTTGGAACTGAGGGTGGTCTCCGTCCTGGACGGAATCGAGAACAGCGATCACATTTGGTCCACATCCTATTGCGGCTTGTTCGCCCCGAAAAGCGACGACTATCGGCTCAAAGATATGCAAAAAAATCAGTGGTGGTCCGGGATTGCACCAACGGAGGATGTCATTAGGATGCGGGGGGCGGAAGGGATCGGAAAAAAAATATACTGCATTCAGCATGACGGGGGGAACTTACCTTATTCTTTACCCGTCAATATATGGGACGTCCAGTGCCTTCTCAACGAATCGTCTCTAAAACGGCTGCCTTTCAATGCACAGATAGAGCGTCGCGGTGAAGAGGTCTTTATCGAGATTACAAATGCATCGGAGTCCCGAATTATCAGCGGTTACGTTCTTCTGGATGATAGTCACGGCATAAGGTTCGGCCCCGTACGGGCCGGCGCCACGAGGCAATTCCGCAGCCGACAACAGCGAATGAGGGGCTGGGACAGCTATCGGGCGGACCATTTCAGGAATCAGGATCCTCGGCAGCCTCGACCGATGCCGTCGTTTAAGAAAGAGAGTGCCTTTTTTGCCCAGGGCTGCCTGCAACGAACTCAGGCTTTCGAAGCTTACCTTGGGCACGGCGCCGCGGTGGCGTGCGTCGAGTTCGACCAGCCCGACGTATCGTTCGCTCTCGATGGCCGTTCATACAGTTATAACCATGTACAATTGGCTCGACTCGTTGTCTTTCCGAAAGTGCAGAAATGAGGTAACAGGAAATGATCGAAACCCAAAATTTGACGAAAAATTATGGCGATCTGACCGCCGTGGATGACCTGAACCTAACGATTCAAGCCGGTGACATATTCGGTTTCATCGGCCCGAACGGCGCCGGCAAAACGACCACGATGCGTATCCTTGTTACCCTCCTGGAACCGACCCGGGGCAAAGCCTTCATCGATGGCCTGGACGTCCGCAAGCAGGGTAAGAAAGTCCGTAGGCGGGTCGGATATATGCCTGACTTTATGGGTGTTTACGACGACCTGAAGGTTTTCGAGTATCTCGAATTTTTCGCGGCGGCCTTCGGCATCGAGCGCAGCAAGCGCAAATCTATCGTTGACGGCGTTCTCGAACTGACTGACCTTCAGTCCAAGCAGGCGGCCACGGTGGACAGCCTGTCCCGCGGTATGCAACAGCGTCTGGGTTTGGCCCGGGTGCTGATCCACGATCCCAAGGTGCTCATCTTAGACGAGCCGGCCAGCGGGCTGGATCCCCGCGCCCGGATCGAGATACGGGAATTGCTGCGCGAGCTCAAGCGCATGGGCAAGACCATTATGATCTCCAGTCATATCCTGAGCGAGCTTGAGGAAATCTGCGACCACGTCGGCATTATCGAGCACGGCCGGTTGGTTTTCAGCGGCACGATTGAAGAGATTCGGCCCCGCCTGGGAATCCACAGTAAGGTTCGCGTCAGAGTCGCCGACCGTCAGGAAAAGGCCGTCGAACTGCTCTCGGCGCTACCCCAGGTTAATCAAGTGCAAGCTGTTGGAGACGATATCGCGGTGAGTTTCAACGAGGGCCAGGATGGCGATGGCGTGATCGCCCGAACGTTAGTGAAGGCGGATTTGGATGTGATTTCGATTCAACCCGAACGGCTAAAACTTGACGACGCATTTCTGCAGTTGACCAAAGGCATTGTTCACTAAAAACGTTACTACAAGTGGCAAAGACTCGTTGTCCTATGACGATTGAATTAACCAGCTCCTTTTTATACGTATTCAATCCGGCCCGGCTGTTCGGACCCATCTTCGATAAAGAGCTTCGCGTCAGTAGCCGGAGACGAAGGAATTATGTGCTTCGCTGTGCGTATATCGCCGTATTGTGTATCTTTATTTTATCTGCGTGGTACTCCATACTCGGCGCTCGCAAATCAAATCCGGCGGTCTATCAAGTCTCACGGTTTTCCCAAATCGGGCGAACTGTGATCGCCTCTATCGTCTGGTTTCAATTCGTCGTCGCCCAGCTTATCGCTGTCATAATGCTCAGTTCGTCCATCAGCGATGAAATCCGTGCGGGCACGCTGGCCGTTCTGATGACCACACCGATCCGCAGCGCCCAGATCGTCACGGGCAAACTCCTGAGCAAGCTGCTTCAGATAACGCAGTTGCTGGCGATCAGTCTGCCGCTGCTGGCGATTGTCCGTGTCTTTGGCGGTGTCACGTGGACTTATGTCGTCTCCGGTATTTGTGTCACGTTAACCGCTGCTGTTTTCGCGGGTGCGTTGAGCCTTTTACTGTCTACGCTATATCGCCAGGGCCATATCGTTATTCTGGTCACCGTCATGGCGTATATGGTGGTCTTTGGCGTTTTATCCGGTTTATTCAACCTGCTTGCTGTTAATGGAATATTCATTTTCAATCGGAACACAACCCAATCCATTCTTGCTCTGACGAATCCTTTTTGGGCGTTCGCCGCCATCAATGCGAAATACTTGTTCCAAAGCGGCATCCCCGTCTCCTTCTCCTGGCCGCTGCATTGTCTGCTTATGCTGGCTTTGACGACTGTCGTGTTGGGGCTATCCATTCGACGGATACGAAAGGCCGCCTTAGGCGAGGCGTTCGATCAGGGAAGAAAGCGGTGGTTTAAACGTGACGCGAAACGAAACATCCGCACCTATTCCGGCAGCATGCGATTAGATCTCGTTAAGCCGGTAATAGGACCGCCGATCGTCTGGAAAGAAATGTATAAAGGCATCATCGGACGGCGGAAAGGGGATATCGGCCTATCCGCACTGTTGATCGGAGCTTTTCTTCTTTTGTTTGTCTTCATATGGCTCGCCGGGAGAGGTAGTGTTGGAATGATGGCTTTTCCTTCTCTTATCCTGTCCGGCCTTTATCTTGTGGTGATGATTCGTTTGGCGGTGTTTTCCGCCGGCAGCCTCACGATGGAAAAGGAAGCCCGAACCTGGCCTATTCTGCTAACCACGCCTCTGACCGATGGTGAGATTGCGCGCGGCAAGGCCGTGGCGGCTTTTCGTAGAAACATGCTTTTAATCCTGATCTATTTCGGACTGCTTTGTTTGAATTACATCGTTCTTCGGAAATTAGGTGGCAATGATAACTGGCTCCTACATACATTGTGCTCGCTGGTCGTGAGTGCGTGCAGCATCGCGGGCACAGTGCTTTTCGTCATTGGCTCGGGTCTTTACTTCGGTGTTCGTCTAAGAACGACGACGATGGCGGTAGCCGCCACGGCCGGACTGTATTTGGGCGTCACCTATCTACTTTGCGGTCTCTTTAATCCCGCGCGTTTTATCATACTTAGATCGATATCCAGTCATAACTTGCCGTGGGTGATCTATGCGATGCCGATCACTTTGGCTATCGTGGAGGCGGGGATCGGCGGTGTCTTCGCCCGGCGTGCGGTACGCCAATTGAGGCGCCATATTTTCTGATCGTGGTCCAGAAAGGGTATGAATCTTATCTTGCACAATTCGATATTGCGATTTCCGAACCTGTCATGGTTGACGGGACCGATCTTCGGCAAAGAGCTTCGCGTATCGAGCCGGCGGCGAAGGAACTACGTGCTGCGCTTCGCTTATCTAATGCTGTTGACGATTTTCTTGTCGATGATTTGGATGGAAGAAGTTTACCATAGGGGTTCGGGCGTCTATCAAATATCTCGAATGGCCAAAATCGGACAATTGATCATTTCATTTATTGCGTGGCTCCAGTTCTGCATTACGCAGCTCGCCGCCGTGATTATGCTCAGCACCTCCATCAGCGATGAGATTTATAATCGCACTCTTGGTCTGCTGATGACCACACCGATCACCAGCTTCCAGATTGTGATGGGTAAGCTTCTCAGCAAACTGCTCCAATTGATGTTGTTGCTGGCAATCAGCTTGCCCTTGCTGGCCGTCGTTCGCGTTTTTGGAGGTGTGCCCTGGGATTATGTGATTTCCAGTTTATGTATCACGATGACGACCATTATTCTTGTCGGTTCGGCCAGCCTGTTCTTTTCGATTTTTACCCGAAGGCCCTACAAAGTGATCATCATTGCTTTTATATTAGGAGGTATTTTTTGGGGATTTCTACCGCTCCTGGCCGTAATGTTGTGGCATACGACGGGATTACGATCAATCATTTCCGAAAACACGTTGTTCTCTGTCATCTCGATGGTCAATCCTTACTTCTCGATGGCTTTCAATACTATTAAGATGGTGGAACCCCGGTCGGCCGGTTCGATTCCTTCCATATCCTGGCTATTGCATTGCGGCATCATGTTGGCTGTTTCGGGGTTGATTTTACTTATCTCTATGGTTCGCGTTCGAAAAGTCGCGTTGCGCCAGGTTACCGGGCAATGGGGGCTTTCCCGACGAAAGAAACGGTCCGTTCAAAACAAGAACGAGATCACGGTTAATCCTCAAGAGAGTGTCACTGCGATCCGGCGCATTACAGGGCCGCCCGTCCTTTGGAAAGAGTTGAGGCTCCCGATTTTGGGACGGCGAAAAATCGCCACGGGTATCGTTGGAAGTTTGACTTTCTTATTATTGCTGGCGATATACTATTTATGCGGCAGGGAGAACATGCTGGATGATGAAGATACCCATATCTCGTTTGTTCTCATCGCTCTCGGGCTCGGATTATTATCTTCCATCGTTCTCTCGGCCACCTGTATCACGTCCGAGAAGGAATCCCGCTCCTGGCCTTTGCTTTTGGCGACGACCCTCGATGAAAAATCGATTCTGATCGGCAAGTGGGCCGGCATCTTGCGGCGTTGCCTTCCGGCGTGGATCTGGCTGTTCGGACACGTGATCATTTTCAGTATGGCCGGCTTTATCCATCCCATTGCGATCGTGCAAATCGGTCTTGTGGCCGCGTGGACGATCATTTTTCTTTCGGGCAGCGGTCTTTATTTCGGCGCCCGCTTTAAACATACCACCACAGCGGTGACCATGAATTTTGCACTCGCAATCGTACTCTGGGCGATCGTGCCTATTCTAATGGCGATAATGGGTGAATTATTTCGCGGAAGCCGGGATCTGGCCGAGTTGTACATGGACACGAATCCTTTCGTTCACGTCGTTGCGATTTTGGAGGCCACCGTCGATCACCTGGATGAATATCAATGGATCAGTTTCCGTGGAAACAACTCCTTGAACGTTGTTGAGTCAACCATCTGGATCATGGGATGTACGGTGGGTTACATGCTCTTGGGTGGTCTTTTCGCCTGGCGCGCAGAAGGGCGGTTTAGACATCATATTTTTTAATATAAGGATAAGGATTTACCTCGCGAAGTAATATCAAAGCTATGACCTCGAAGATACGATTTCTAAATTTGTCTCGGTTAACCGGGCCGATCTTTGGTAAGGAGCTTCGCGTTTCCAGCCGGCGCCGAAGAAACTATGTCTTGCGCTTTGCATACGTGTTCGTACTGACCTTGTTTATCGCGAGCGTCTGGATGAGCGTCGTTCAATTTCAGGGCACCACAGCTTATCAGAAATCCCGCATGGCGCTCGCCGGCAAAACCGTTGTTTCTACGATCGTCGGATTTCAGTTCTTCGCTACCCAGTTGATCGCCATTATCATGTTGAGCACCTCGATCAGCGACGAAATCTATCACCGTACGCTTGGATCGTTGATGACGACGCCGATCAGTAGCTTTCAAATCGTCATGGGGAAGCTTCTCAGCAAACTCTTGCAGCTTATCCTTCTATTGGCCATCAGCCTACCGCTGCTGGCGGTCGTGCGTGTCTTCGGCGGAGTTCCCTGGCGCTACGTTCTATCGAGTTTGTGTATGAATCTAACCGCGGTGATTTTCGCCGGGACTCTCAGCCTGTTTTTTTCAATCCACAACCGCCGGGCCTTTGTTGTTATTATCAAGGCCGTCGTCGTGCTTGGTATCCTCTTCTTCTTTTTCCCGACCATTATTACGGCGCTGCTTAGCTCGCGATGGTTTCAGAGTTCCGGATTGGTTTCTCCACCAAAGATCGCTCCATTCATTGTTGTTCTCTTACACTTCAATCCGTTCGTCGCTTTTTCCGCTAATACGGCCATGATGATGTCGCCGACAGCGGTGTCTCAAATCGTGCTGCCTTTTGCCCCGGCCGGAAGGACGTTTTTCTATTGGCCCGTGCATTCCGCATTCATGTTAGTCGCTTCGGCCGGATTGATCGCTTTGTGCGTCAAGGTCGTACGTAAGGTCGCCCTGCGCCAGGCGACGGGGCAAATCGAAGTCTTTTCGAAACACACGTCAGGCCGAAAACGAAAGCGATCCACAAAACGTAGTGGCAAAGCTTCGGAGAATACCGGTACGATTCGCCGTGTCAATGTGTCCCCCGTTCTATGGAAAGAGCTTCGGGCCCCCATGATTCAGGGACCCAGAGGTTCCGAGGGCGCCTACAGTATCATCGGGTTGGGCATTACGATAGCAGCTCTGATCCTTACATATGGCGCGTGTGCGAGGGCCAAATGCCTGGGCGAAAGTTTCACCCATTCTACATACACGATGCTGTTTGTTATCATCGGTTCGATTTACCATATGGTACTCTCAGCAACAACAATTACCACCGAGAAGGAATCCCGTGCCTGGCCCATCCTGCTGGCGACCTCACTGGATGACTGGCAGATCCTTATGGGAAAAGCCATCGGTGTTTTTCGTCGGTGTCTTCCGATCTGGCTGCTTCTGGCCGGCCACGTCGTCGTTTTTGTGATCGCAAGGTATATTCATCCGGTTGCGATTTTTCTTCTGCTGCTGTTTATTCCGGGGCATGCGATTTTTCTCACCGGCGCCGGCATTTATTTCAGCACGCGTTGCAAGCGGACGACCTCAGCCGTTGTCGCCATCTTCGTTCTTGCCCTGGTGTTTTGGATGATTATACCGGCGATATTGGGATTGGCGTCAATATCGAATAGGGTCGAGGATTATGCAGACCGGTATATGGATACACACCCGGCTGTTCAGGTCGGCGTTCTCATGGACGGCGCCGCAGGACGCTTCAACGCTCATGCGGGATTATCAAAGCTTCAATTTGAGTGGCCGGGCAAAGGCGACAACGAGAGATTTTGGCCGACAACCGGGCTGTTACTGGTTCATACGTGTTTTTACACATCACTGGGTCTTGTTTTTGCCTGGCGCGCCAAACGCCGATTCCGACGAAAAATCTTCTGACATATGAGCCAGGCATAAGCCTGAAGGGTGTAAACCTATTATATAACAACGCTTATCCAATATCCCCGGTGCGACTCGAACGCACAACCTCTGGCTCCGGAGGCCAACGCTCTATCCAATTGAGCTACGGGGACGAGAGCCTCTTATATCCACCTATTATACGTTTTTATTCCCATGACGGACAGTTGTTTTTGGCGGTAATTTTCTCACAAGGTCGATTTTAACAGAAAAATGTGTCATATCCGCCAATCGACGAAAGATAAAAGCATCCGGCCGCCGATATAATTCATTAAGGGAATGGGGAACGTATCGACAGGTTTCTGTCGATGATGCCCCGGCCGGTATGTTGTTGAGGCCGCGGCGCAACACCGCGATGGATCGCGTTTGGTGTGCAGCAATATCTTCCGATAACCACGAGAAGTGCGAAACGAAGGTTCGCATGTAAATCATATTCATCGCGCATGACATGAAATAGAATGGGATTGTATTATGGCTAAAGATGCGAAGATTGGATCGTTGATTGGATTAGTCCTCATATTTATCATAGCATTTGTGATTAATGGTTTTACCCGTTCCGGTCGCAATGCGAACAAGAGTGGACCGAGCTCCGCCAGGGCTGATAATACGTTGAATGTTGATACTCCGGAGCCGGACGTTGACAGTGGGCCAATCCCGCCGAGGCCAGACGAGACGGAAGATCCTCTCCCAACGGTGGATAACGGAGGGACCAACTCCGATTCTTCCCTTTCTCCGGCTGAACCGAATGTACCGGAATCTCTTACGGTCGAAGATTCTAATGTTCCCGAATCCGACACACAAGAGATGCCTCTTGGGGAAGTGTCGTATGCCGTTTGTGAGGGTGATAATCTGGCTGATATCGCCAAGAAATTCTACGGCCCCGAGGAAGGCAATAAAAGGGCGAACGTGCTTCGGATATTCCGGGCCAATCGGAAGGTGTTAATATCTCCGCATGCGCTTCGTATCGGACAGAAACTTGTTATTCCGCCTTTGAAAACTCAGGGATCGGACGGAGATCTCTTTTCGAATTCGATGTTTGAGACGGTCACATCTGTCGGCAGAACCCCTCTGTCAACTCGCGAGCCAACCGGGGAGCAGAACCGACGTTACGTTGTGAAAGAGGGGGATAGTATGTGGAGTATCTCCGCTGAATTGTTAGGTGACGGCTCGCGTTACAAAGAAATAAGCAAGTTGAATTCCGGCATCCTGGAGAACGAGGATGAACTGGCTGTCGGAATGCGATTGAGAATCCCGGCTCAATAAGATGGTTTAGCAACGGCTTGTGACGGATTTCATCTTGGAGCCGATTGGAGTTCTTCCGCAACCTCTATCGCTTTGCGAAAAACGCGCATGAAGTTGCCGCCCCATATTTTCCGAATGTGCTTCTTCGTATAGCCTCGCCGGACCAGCTCAAGTGTGATATTTCCCAAATCGCTTACATCGTAACATCCATCAAGGCCGGCTCCGCCGTCGAAATCAGTGCCGATTCCCACATGGTTGATCCCGGCCACTCTAACGATGTGATCGATATGATCCACGACGTCAGATACCGTGGCGAGCCGGCGGGGGTATTTCTTATTAATAGCCCTTCGTTTTTCCTGAGCGTCTCTTTCCTCTTTTCCAGAAAGTTCCGTAAGATTCGTATACCTTTTCTTGAGGGTTTTTATAGCGGCCTCTCGGTCAGGATTCGGCGCTATTTTCTTGACGTATGAACTGAGTACGCATACCTGAATAACACCGTCATTTTCGGCCAGTTTTTTTAGCATGTCATCATTCAGATTCCTTGGGTGATCGCAAAGCGCACGGGCGCAGGAATGCGAAGCGATCACGGGTGCTTTCGATACTTCTATAACATCGTCGAACGCCTCGTCTGAGATATGGGAGACATCGATGAGCATACCCAGCCGGTTCATTTCAGCGACGACTTGCTGGCCGAATGCGCTCAGACCATGATGTTCGGGCGTGTCTGTCGATGAATCGCAAATGTCGTTGTTGTGTGAATGGCTTAGCGTGATATAACGTGCGCCAAGATCATAGTATTGTTGAATGAATGAGATATCGTTGCCAATCGCATAGCCGTTCTCGATACCGATATAGATAGCTCGTTTGCCCGTCTTTTCGATTCTGTACGCATCTTCCGGAGTTCGTGCGAGCTCCACCTTGGTCGAATGAGTTCTGACGCTCTGGTGAATGCTATCGAACCTTCGAATCGTTTGTTCCTTCGCTTTTTGATTAGCCTCCGGCGTTCGAAGCCCTTGTCTAATGAAAATCGCAAAAAAAACGGCGTCCAGGCCGCCTTCTTCCATTCGCGGCAAATCGACCCTGCTCCCGGTTATTCGCGGATCGTGACGTTGGCCGAGATCGAAGTTGGGCCATAACAATTTCATCGGTGTATCTACGTGGGTATCGATGGTCAGAACCTCGGCGTGGATGCTTGCCGCTTTTTCCTCGATCAACTCATTCCGTGCATGTATGTTGGAACTCATCAGGAAAAATGAAAAGCAAACCAACAGTACTCCTGAGACAGACTTTCTGTGCATGATTGTCTCCAAACGTTATCGAATGCCGGTGATATCCGGGATATTGGGACTATCTTTCTTTGCCCCACAATTGGTCATCCTCCCCCTTGCTCTTTCGCCATTCATGTCTCCATTTGTGGATGTCGGCTGGCCCGATGAAACGTTTCGGTTGCCTCGATGCCTTGTCCGGAATGGGCGGGAGTTTTGTTAAGGGCGGGGCTTGATACCAGTAAGCGACGCTCGCCAGATCCAGCGTTAGACAATTGTTGTGCCCGTGTTCGATGGTGAATTTCAGGGACTTGTCAAAATACAGCGGATCGCTGATATGGAACCGGTGGACATGCGTTCTTCCAAGCCAACCCAGATCGTCATTCACCCTCGCATACCCGAAGTAGGGGTGGGTGTACAGCGTTTTGGGGCACCAGGATGTATTGAAGTAATCCTCCGTACCCGTTCCATGAAGCGTAAGCATTGCATCCCCGTCGATGAAGATCATGTCGTCCCCTTCGCCGTACCACATGGTCGTCGGACAGTGGACATAATAATTGACGCCTACGAAATGCCCTTTCCCTTTGATATCGGCGATGAGATAGTTGCCGTCGCCGCGAGGATTCTCTCCTTGTGGTCCGAGCGTACCCCACTCATTTTCACCGTCCGGCAGCGCTTCCGTCAGTTCGTGGTTATACCACGCACAAAACCGCCCCATATCTTTGGGAAGCTCTTTGACTTCGACATAGTCCACATAGTAGTAAAACGCGTTGATTTTCCGGCCCGTTTGGTTCTCGATCTCAATTCGCGCGCCGTTCGAGAACGGCATCACGAAATACGAGACGAGCGCGCGTCCCTCTTTCGGGCCGACGGCCAGGGGCAGACTGACAAACGGATAGCTTTCGTTCCATCCCTGTCCGAAGAAGGGGCCGATGGGCGATTCGACCGAGGGGAAGGGATTGCCGTCCCAATACATTCGTAGAATGATGTCATTTCGCTTAAGCTCTTCCGGCGGAGGCGCGATAGTGATCCAGATATGATTGATCATGCCCGCGCCCTTGACCTTGAAAAGTTCTTTCACTTCGCCGTCCTGGATGTTCTCGAAACGGTCGTTATTGCCCCCGGTCCGGTCGTAACTGCTGATCCGTTTTGTCTTAACACCGGTTTGAATCCTGGCAAGGTCGGACAATTCACCACGCTCTCGGGCGCCGACCCATCCGGCGAGAACGACAACCAGTAAAAAGCTCAACATTGAAATCTGAGAACGTCGTTCCATTGGTCTTGTCTCCTTTCGGTCAACAATGTCATCATATTCTGTCGATGTTTAGAATGTGAGCATTTTCCAATCACTCTGAAGCATTTCCGAGAGGGGCTTGCCCATCGGCTTGACCTCGATACCTAATTCTCTTAGTTTGTCCGAGACGCCGTACATGTTGGCGCATGCGACACACGCTTCGACGACAACACCGCTGTCCATCATGGCTTTTACTTTCGCCTGGAGTTCCTTATCTCCGGCCAGAAGCCGGGACGAGGGTCCCCAGACGATGAGCAGGACGTTATCGAACCACTTGGCCTTCCTTGCGGCGTGCGTGTACATGAAGCAAACCTTATGCGCCACGTCTGCGTCCCCGCTGGACCACAAGACCGCGAGTTTACTTTCTTTCGTGCGGCCTGCGGAGTCGTCGGCCTTCACAAACGTTTGTCCCACAAGGACGCCAACCAATAAGACGAAGGATAATACAATGATGTATTCTCTCGCTTTCATAGCGAATCCTTTCTATAGGGAGGTTGATAAGCCCGGTGGACTCCTTTTACTTGACAACCGGCGCCGAGTTGTCGACCGTTGTGATCCCCGGCGGCAATTCCATGATCCGGATATTGCGGAAGTGGATTTCGGCGCCTTCGGATTCCAGGCAGATATAGCCCTTTTTGATCGTGGCCTTGCTGATACCGTTGACAAACTTTCCGTTGATCGCCAGTTTGATTGTGCCGTCAACCGCGACGATATCGTAGGTGTTCCACTCGCCTTTGCCTTTGCAGCGCAGCTCGACCGATTTGCTCCGCACGCCGCGGGGATTGTCGGGAGTCGTCTTGAGCCCCCCCACGCCCCACACTTCGCCGCTCACGTAAGCGATGTCGCGGGGCTTGCCGTCTTTGTCCCTGTTCAGGTTTGGCCATTCGAGCTCCAGCATCTGGACCTCGACGCCGCGCGGGAGGCGCCTGCCCTCGGGCACCGTGCCGTCGGCCCACAGGAACGTGCCTGAATTGCCGCCCGCTTTCATGTGCCTCCATTCTATATGCATAATGAAGTTTTCGTATTGTCTATCCGTTCGCATAACACCGATGGGATGGCCGCTACACACAATCATCCCGTCTCGCACGGTCCACGTGTCCTTGTCGGTATTGACGTTCACCCATCCCGACAGGTCCTTACCGTTGAATAACGGCTTGAATTGCATCGGTTCGGCAGCCTGTAAGGCAAAGCCTCCACAGAGCAATATGACGAGAACGCCGACCTGCATCTTTTTCTGGATTTTCATGATTTTGTCTCCATCTGTGTTCTTGTTTCCAGTTCATACGTCACACACTGATACGCCATCATAGCACAATTTCTCCATATCGCAAGAGTTGCACGGTAGTGGACATGATGTTAGAATATGAGCATAAACGGGAGCCCGTTTCAAGATCAATGCTAACTTGTCAATCAAAAGGGAGCGTCGCGTAGTGAAGAATCTCGAATCATCAATCACGGGGGTATCTAACGTCTGTTTATCACGCCGGACCTTCTTAAGGCGTACGATCGGTTCGGGGATGGCAAGCCTTGGCTTGCCTTGTCTTGGGCGATCTGCTAATGTCATTGAAAAGCCGAATATCGTATTGATGTTTCTCGACAATATCGGTTACGGCGATCTGGGCTGTTACGGCAATCGGGACATGAAGACGCCGCGAATCGACCGGCTCGCGACCGAGGGCGTGCGTTGCACCGATTTCTATATTGCCTCGCCTTCTTGTATGCCCTCACGCGGTGCCTTACTTACCGGCCGGCATCCGGTCCGCAACGGTCTCAACGAACAAATATGGAAGACTGATTCGCGCGATCAGATCGGACTGCCGCATCGTGAGGTGCTCTTATCTGAGTATCTTGCCAAGGCCGGATACATCAGCGGCTGCTTCGGAAAATGGAACATCGGTTTCGCTCCCGGCAGCCGGCCGACAGACCGCGGTTTCGACGAATACTTCGGAAATATCTCCGGGAATTGTGATTATTACACGTATATTTACGGTGGTCGCAATGACTTATATCGCAATACGGAACCTGCGGAAGCCGAAGGATATAGCACCTATGTCTTTGCGGAGGCCGCATGTGACTTTATCGAACGCAACAAAGATAAGCCCTTTTTCTGTTATGTTCCGTTCAACGCAGCCCATTTCCCGAATCCCAGGAATAAACCCCCCGACACACCTTGCCTGTGGCAGGCCCCGGATGAGGCGTTTGCTCGTTACGGCTACTCGCCGAAGACGCTCGACGAACGCAAACGCTATCGAGCGGTGGTCGCGGCGCTGGATGACGGTGTCGGCCGCGTGCTCGATCAGCTCGATCGATTGAAGCTGACGAAAAAAACCATCGTCGTCGTACTGTCTGATAACGGGGCTTTTCTCATTCCGGCGCGCGGGCTGGAATGTGCGTCGAATACACCGCTGCGAGGCGGTGGAACATCGCTTTGGGAAGGGGGCGTTCGAGTGCCTTGCATCGTCCGCTGGCCCGGACGGATCGAGCCGGGATCCATCTGCCGGGCGCCTCTCTCCAGCATGGACTTCGTGCCCATGTCGCTTCGTGCGGCGGGCCTTTCGCTTCCATCGGACCGCAGACTGGATGGTCGCGATCCAACCACGGCCCTGACCGCGAAGGGGCCATCGCCTCACACATATCTCTACTGGCGTTGGGGCTCGAATAGTGCCGCGATTCGGATGGGTCGCTACAAACTTCTCCGCGAAAAACAGAGCACCAATCAAAACTGGCAATTATTCGACTTGCAAGCCGACATCGGTGAAACCGCCAATCTCGTCTCGGCAAAACCGGAACTCGCCGAGCATCTCAGAGCCGAATACGAGCGTTGGGAAAAGGAAGCGAAAACCTTTTGAATGGACGATTGACTATTGAGCAGTTGCTCTTGTGCGAATAATCAATATTGGAGGACAACAATGAATAGACGTGAATTTATTAAGACTGTCGGCATGAGTGCGGTTTGTTATGTTTATGGGAATCGATTTGGTCATGCCGCCGAGTCGAAAAAGCGGAAGCTCAATATTCTGTTTTTCACTGCTGACGATCTGCATCGCGATTCGCTTGGTTGTTTTGGAGGCCAAGTTCCCGGCCTCACCCCGAACCTCGACGTTTTCGCCTCTCAGGGGATGCGATTTGAATA
>CAYZAT010000020.1:0-22736 GCA_964476475.1 uncultured Pirellulales bacterium | reverse complement strand
TATACTAATATTTTTATATTAGTATATAATTAGCATTTGCGTAAGATATTGATAGTGAAGGCTATAACGTTATGAGAAAGCCGAAATCTCCACCTGAATTGGATGCCATATGGCAGGAAATAAAGGCCAATCCAGAACTGGCTTCCAACTTCCTTGATGTGATTTCCTGCCCGATGCCTAATGATTATCTTCATTGGGATAAGTTGCGATATCACGCCCCGCCCAAGGGACTTAACAGTGAACAATGGTGGCTGGCTACGAAGAAGCAACGACAGAGCTTGTACAAAGAACTACCGCTGATGGACAAAGACGAGAAGCCATTTCGGCTTTTGATGAACGATTTTATAACTGAAACGTTACACCAAATTGACCAATCTTCGATCACCTTTGGTGAGATGCCCGAGCCCATCAGGAATACCGAGACAAAGAACCGGTACTATGTGAGTTCTCTGATCCAGGAGGCTTTTACTTCGAGTCAGCTTGAAGGTGCAGCGACGACACGCTTAGTGGCAAAGGAAATGATCCGAACAGGGCGTCCGGCGTGCGACAAGAGTGAGCAGATGATTCTCAACAATTTCGCAGCCATGAAACGCATCAATAAACTTAAGGATGAGCCTTTATCCAAAGAGTTGGTTTTTGATATCCATCAGACTGTCACAGAGAAAACAATGAATACAGCGTCAGCCGCCGGACGTTTCCGAACAGCCAATGAAAACATTCGTGTTATAGACATGTACAATGAGGTATTCCATGATCCACCGCCTGCAAACCAGCTTGAACTGAGGATGGAAGCGATGTGTGCTTTTGCCAATGGCAATACGCCGGATTACTTTATTCATCCGGTAATTAGGGCTGTCATTTTGCATTTCTGGCTGGCCCATGATCATCCCTTTGTTGATGGTAACGGCAGGACGGCCAGGTCTTTATTTTATTGGTTGATGCTCAGGCATAGGTATTGGCTTTTTGAGTTCGTATCTATCTCGCAGATTTTCGTCAGGGCACCGGCGAAATATGCGCGAGCTTTTCTTTACACGGAAACGGACGACAACGACCTAACTTACTTTATTATCTATCATCTCGACGTCATCCGGCAGGCGATCAAGATTTTTTATGAATACCTGGAACGGAAAACAAAGAAACTTCAGGCGGTTGAGAATCAATTGCGAGGTATTATCGCTCTCAATCATCGTCAGCGCGCACTGGTCAGCAAAGCGCTTCGTCATCCGCGCCAGCGATATACGATTAAGTCGCACCAGATAAGCCACAACGTTGTTTATCAAACTGCCAGAACGGATTTGCTCGATTTGGAAAGCCGAGGCCTTGTTTCCAGTCGGAAGATTAGCAAAACTTGGTATTTTACGCCAGTGAGTAATCTTGAACAGAAGCTGGCTAAACTGGAGTAACTATCTATGAAGACGAAAACACTACATGAATGGGATTTGTCTTACTCACAGGCGAGAGAGTTGCAAACGAAGCTGGCTATGAAGGTACAATTAACGCCGTTTAAAAAAGATCCAAGGGTGGTTGTCGGACTTGATTGTGCTTTCAGCAAGGATGGGAAAAGAATTTTGGCTGCTGCTGTTGTTTTATGTTTGCCTGAGTTTGAGCTTGTCGAGACGGTCAGTGCGATGCGTGATGTGGATTTTCCGTATATTCCCGGTTTGCTTTCTTTTCGCGAGGCGCCGGTTTGTATCGACGCGGTTGAGATGCTTCAAACGAACCCCGATGTATTCGTCATAGACGGCCAGGGTATCGCTCATCCGCGCCGGCTCGGTCTGGCGGCTCATCTTGGGCTGTTTTTTGATAAGCCGACTATCGGGTGTGCCAAGAGCAGACTCACCGGTTCTTACCAGGAACCTCACTCCGAGAAAGGGGCATATAGCCCATTAAAAGACAAAAAAAACAGTAACGACGAGACCATCGGCGCCGTCGTCAGGACGCGTACAAACGTCAAGCCTCTTTTTGTCTCAGTAGGGCATAAATGTCTGCTCGAGGATGCCATAAACATCACGCTCATGTGTGCAGTGAAATATCGTTTACCGGAACCAACACGACTTGCTCACCAACGAGTGAGCCAATTGAGGCTAAAGATGTAAAATGTCTGGATTCCTGCTTGCGAAGGAATGACAGCGCGTTTGACTTATTTCCGTTTATTCCGGGACGATGGTCGCGGATTTAATAATGACAGGTTCGACGGGAACATCATCATAGCCATTCCGTGTTGTTGTTTTGACCACTGCGATGGCATCCACAACTTCCATTCCTTCGATGACCTTGCCAAATACCGCATACCCCCCACCGACGGTGTCGAGAGGTGTATTGTCCTGATGATTGATGAAAAACTGACACGTCGCGCTGTTGGGATCGTTCGTCCTCGCCATCGCGATTGTCCCCCGCGCATTGCTTAAACCGTTCCCGGCCTCATTGACAATCGGATCACGTTTTTCCTTTTCAACCATTTTCTTCGTAAAACCGCCCCCCTGTATCATGAAACCCCGTATGACTCTGTGGAAGATTGTTCCATCATAGAATCCTTCCGCCGTGTATTCGAGGAAGTTGGCCGTCGTAACCGGTGCGGCCTGTCGGTCGAGCTCTATGACAATATCTCCCATGCTTGTTTCCAACTTGACGATGTGGCTTTCTGAATTCACAGCATTCCTTTCATTTTTTGCGTTACTCATTGAGTCGGCACAACCGCCAATGAAAATGACGGCCGTCAATAATCCACAGGTCCAGTGTTTTCCCATCATAAGATTGTACTCCTGAAGCTAAGAATGTTTTGATTGCAGCATTCGCCTTCTACGTGTTGCACTTTCTATGCGTCATCGCCGATCTTTTCATGCCACTTGTGTTTTTTGACAGAGGTTAGAATCCTCTGCGCGCACTGCAATGCGGCCAGCCCTTCTTCGGCGCTGACTTCGGGTCGGTGTGCTCTATCGGTCACGGCTTTTAGAAAGGCCTCCTGCTCCAGGCGAATGGGTTCCTTGTCGTCGATATCGAGTTGCTCGATATGCAGCAGGTCCGGCCAGTTCACGCTCGTCAGGTCGAAATCCCCGGCTTCTTTGTGTTCCTGTATCCACTTGAGAACGTTGATATTCGGATCGGCTTTAATCAGAATGCCGCTCTTTTTAAGATAATCGACGCTCAGGTACGCCTGTTGGCTGAAGACACGAACGCGCCGTTCGGTTTTCAACGCGAGCCTTGAAGCGGTGATATTGGCGAGACAGCCGTTCTCGAAGACGATCCTCGCGTTGCAAATATCTTCGTTGTCTTCGACGACGTTGACGCCTACGGCATCCACTTTCTTAATTTTACTGGCCGCCAGCGACAGGATAATATCGATATCGTGGATCATCACATCCAGCACGACGCCGACATCCGTCGAGCGGAACGGATAGGGACTGATACGGTCAGCGTCGATAAACTTCGGTTTGATATCAAGCCTCTTGATGGCCTGAGCGACGGGATTGCAGCGCTCGGAATGACCGACCGCGACGACACTGTCATTTTTCTTCGCGAGGGCGACGATTTTTTTGCCTTCTTTGACGGTGACGGCCAGCGGTTTCTCAATCAGCACGGCAATCTTGTTCTTAATGAAAATCTTCGCCAGGTTCAGATGCGTTACTGTCGGAGTGGCGACCGTAACCGCATCGACCTTATCCAGGATGTCCTGGCAATCGGTATAAGCCGGGCAGTTGTAACGCGTTGCCAGACGCTGGGCTTTCTTCGCGTCGATATCGACGATACCGACGAGATCGCACTGGGGCAGTTGAGTATAAACCTTTGCGTGGATGGTCCCCATTTTACCTGCGCCGATGACGGCAACTCTTACGTTTGTGTTTTGCATGTGGTATCCTAATTGGTTATCCAAGGCGCTGGGACGGTCGGCGATCAATGCTCCCTAAATGTTTCCAGGTATCTGCCGAACTGATGCCGGCCGCTGTTGATGATGGCATCCACCATCTCTCGGACGTTTTCGTCGAGCCCGTCCTCGCTCATCATCGCCCTGGCATGGTCGAGTAAGGAGCCGGACTGTCGGTATAGTTTTTTGTGCGCTTCGAAGATATTCTGTTGCTTTTGTTCGTCCAGGCCGGCCCGAACGAGGCCTCTTTTATTGACGCCCCGTACTTTCGGTGGGTAATGGCCACTGATCGTCAAGAACGGCGGAACATCCCTGTTCAAACCGGCCAGACCCGCCACGTAGCACCATTTGCCGATAGTGACAAACTGATGAGACGCGGCCAGACCGCTGAACCATGCCCCCGTTTCAATTTTGCAATGCCCGCCGATCTGCACCAGGTTGCTCATCACGATCTTATCTTCCAACGTACAGTCGTGCCCGATGTGCACGCTGACCATTAGGAAATTCTCCGACCCGATTTGGGTCAGCGAGTCCGGATAGATACCCGGATGAATGGTGACCTGTTCGCGAACGACGTTTCCATCTCCTATGGTGAGTCCGCCAATTTCGGTGTCGGGCGTCAGGCGCAAAACCTGCGGGCGACACCCGATCACGCAGTTGGGGAAAAACTGATTGTTCCGGCCGATGGTCACATTGCCCGAAATCACCACGTTGGCGTTAAGGATCGTTCCAGCCCCAATCGTGACGTCGGGTCCGATGACACAATTGGGGCCGACAATCACGTCGTCGGCCAACCGGGCACTCTTGTCAATAACCGCGCTGGGATGTATCTGAGCCATATTCCTTTTTCGATTCTCCTTTACATTTTCTCATCGTCAATGAGCATGAATTTAAATTCTGCTTCGGCGACGACCCCGTCACCAACGAGGGCTTTGCAACGGCACTGTGCCGTTCTTTTTCGGAGCTTCATTTTTTCGGCGGTCAGGATGAGCTGGTCGCCGGGCACGACGGATTTCCGCAGCTTGACGTGATCCATGCTTAGCATCACGGCCAGCTTGCCCGTGTGCTCCAGTCTCTGGGCAAACAACAAGCCGGAGACCTGGGCCATCGCTTCGACGATCAGCACCCCGGGCATGATCGGCGTGCTGGGAAAATGGCCCTGGAAAAATTGCTCGTTAATGCTCACGTTTTTCACGCCCTTGATGCGCGAGTCTCCTTCGATTTCAATGACCTTGTCCACCAGCAGGAAGGGATACCTGTGGGGTAGAATCTTGGCGATCTGTTGAACGTCTAAAAGGGCATCCGTGCCGAATTTGGCCATTCGTTCCTGTTGCTGGGCGGCCTCGTACAGTTTCTTTGCGAGTTGCTGGTTTAAGGTATGCCCGCTCTTATAAGCGACGATCCTGCCCTTAATCGCCCGACCGGCAAGCGCCAGGTCGCCAACCAGATCGGCCAGCTTATGGCGGACGCATTCGTCCGGGAATCGATAGCTGTTCTTAATCGGACCATCTGAGCTAATCACCAACAGATCGCGCGGACTGATGTGCCTGCCCATGCCGCGGGCCTGGAACTGCTTGGCTTCCGCTTCGAGCAAGAACGTTCGCGCCGGCGCCAGATGTCTCTCGAAGTTCTCCGGTGTGAGCTGGCAACTGAAGATTTGCCGTCCGATGCCCGTGTGTCCGCCGTAGTCCAGATCGTAGGTGAGACTCAATCCATGATCGTAATGCGGCAGGGCGTAGATACACGCGTCTCCGGCGGTGATGGTGATCGGCCGGGTGATCACGAATTCTTTTCGCATGACGTTTTGCTCGACGATGCCGACGCGTTTGAGGACTTTGAAATACTCGGCACAACTGCAATCCGGCGCCGGCAATTCCGGCCCATAAACATCGATGAAGAGATTGTCGATCTCCAAAGCGTTCACGGCGGCCAGACAATGTTCGACCGTCTCGATACTAGCGGTCCCGTTCCGGATTGTTGTGCGGCGACTCCGCTCGGCGAGATTGGACGCCGTGGCGCGGATTCGCACCGGTTCAGGGGCGTCGATCCGGCTGAACGTGATACCGGAATCCTCCGGGGCGGGACGAAAAACAACTTTGGCTTCCTTACCCCCGAATAATCCCCGGCCTCGTATCTTCGCTTCACTTTTTATCGTCTTCTGCAACTTCAAGTTTCTCGATCCTTTTGCCCAGTTGTTTGAGCTTCTCGGCCATCTTGGGCAATCGCATGGTTAGACCCATGATTCGCAGCGCCTCATCTTTCTTGATCGCGGGCGTCCAGAGCATCTTCTGTCCGGGAGGAATATTTTTCATCACACCCGACTGGGCGCCGACCATCGCGCCGTCGCCGATATGTGTATTATCCGCCAGGCCGACCTGCCCGGCTAAGACGATACCGTCGCCAAGTTTACAGCTACCGGAAACGCCAACCTGGGCCGCGATCAAACAACATTTACCGATGATAACATTATGAGCGATCTGCACCAGATTGTCGATTTTAGTCCCGGCACCGATGATCGTGTTGCCGAACTTGGCCCGGTCGATGCAGGTGTTGGCCCCAATCTCGACAAAGTCTTCGATGATCACCCCGCCGTTATGCGGAATGAGCCGATGGGCACCGTCGATGTATGAATACCCAAAACCAATAGAGCCAATCGCGGCGTTAGCCTGGACGATCACATGGCTGCCCAGACAACAGTTGTGATAAACGACGACGTTGCTGTCGAGGCGGCAGTGGGCTCCGATTTCCGAATGCTCACCGATTTTGCATCCGCTTGCGATGACGCTGTGGTGTCCGATGTGAGCGCCGTCATCGATCACGACACCCGCACCGATTGAGACACCTTCGTCTATCGTAACATGATCTCCGAGTTTGGCCGTCGGATCAATTCCTTCAACGGGAGGTTTGAGTTTCGGAGCAAAGACGTTCAGAACCTCGATCAGGGCGGCATTGACGTTCTTAACAATCAACTGCGGCTTGCTCAGTGAATCCAGGCGTGCCGAGACCAGAATCGCACCGGCACGCGACTGGCCGAGAGCGGCCTTATGTTTGTCGCTCGTGACAAACGTTACGTCCGTCTCGCCCGCGCTTTCAATGGGGCAGACCGCCGTGATGGGCTTGTCACCGTCATCCACCCGACCGACGACTTCGGCGCCGAGCCGTTCGGCTAATTGTTTTATCGTCACTTCCATAGTAGATCAGGCGTTCAATTAACAAGCAGGGAATTCGTCTTATCCAACTCGACAATAATCTCGTTTGTCAAATCCACGCATCCGCCGGTATAAAGGACTTTGTGGGTTCTGAGCGTCATCACCAACTCCTCGTACCGTTGGGTTGGCAATTGTGGCTCTTCGACCGAAAGTACGAGAGCCAGCCCTTTTTGGGCCGCAAGCTCTTTGGCGATGCGCAGGATTTCCGGGTAGAGTTTCTCCGTCCATTGATGGGCTCTCATCGCTCTGACCTGGGGATTCATTTTCTTGAGGGCATCCAGTTCACTCTCTTTTTTCACCATATCTTTATATTGGGCCAGCCAGTCGGCGCTGTTGGGCACGAGGGCTTGCAGGCTGCCTCGTAACGACTCGATATCGCCGGAGAGTTTTTTTTCTTCGGCTTCCATTTCCCTTCTTTCCGTTTCCCCTCTTTCCTTAAACTTGGCCGTGGCCTGACAATTCTGCAGGGCTTTCTCGATGCTCACAACGCCGATGTTCGAGGCCGGCCCACTCGCAAGCGGTTGTGCTTCGCCGAATTGATGAACCAGGAACAAAACAACCATACCCACCAAACAACCTGAAATTAGCGTTTTAATCTTCATTCAATAGTCCTTTCCAGATTCTCGCTCTGATTTGCATTTCAACGGTTCATTAATACAATCGACCCATGTAGAAACTGAAGGTCTGTGTTTCATCCGAGTCGTCTTTCCTTAACGGTGTTGCAATTTCAAACCTCATAGGGACCCGAGTGCCGAGCAATTGCGGGATGACGATTTCGATACCCGTGCCGATTGAAAAGCGGTACCGGCCGGTATCGACGGTTCCGCTGTCCATAAAGAACAAGGCTGAAATATTCTCACCAATCAAAGGGACAATGAGCTCGCTATTGGCTAAGAATATCCAGTCGCTGCCGATCGGATCCTTTCGCACGGGATTGGCGACGCCCGTTTGAAGCCCGCGTGTGCTAACGCCGCGATACTCGAAACCTCGGAGGCCGTATTTTCTCGTCCCGCCGGCGTAAAAACTCTCGAAAGGCGGCGCATCGGAAAACGTTGTCCCCGCAAGCAACTTCGTCGCCAGCACGGTTTTCCGTTCGAGTAAATCCTCATAAAGCGTTCGGTATCCGACAATGGTGCCCTCCAGTTTCCCAAAATCTTGGTCACCCGTTACCTGTTCGTAACCAATATTGAAAGAGTAGCCTTCGCTGGGTTCGAGTCGGTCATTGGTTGCGTCTTTGCCAAGGCCAACGTTGGCTCCAATAAGGAGATTGTACCCTTTGACATCAATAATCTCCTGGGGGGCATCGATTTCGAGATCTTTGACTTCCACATTTTCGAGACGAAAACCGAGTTGTCTGCGCCAGCCGCTCTTGTACCGTTTCTCAAATCCGAAATATCCTTTGGTTCTCTTTTCGTCGTAGCTTTCTCTCCATCGTTCCCAACTCGATCCGGTAATGTTGAGAGAGGTGGGCTTGTTCCTGAAATAGGGCTCGGTGAAGCTCAAGGCATAGTAGCTGACGTACGTTCCAGGAGCGAGCGTCATCGTGAGCTTCTGGCCGGCGCCTTTGAAGGCCTGCATCTTGATCAGTTCATCGAAGCTTTCAGGCCAGTCCTTATAGTCAAAATTACGCTGGCTGAGAATAAATTGACCGATAATACCGCTATCACTGCCGATCGAGACGCCGGGATTGAACGCACCCGTCAGACCTTCCTTGATGTCCACCTCCGCATCCCTTCGGTCTTCGGAGCCGTCGGCAGGCTTAACGGGCTGGACGATTACCCGTTCGGAGGAAGTCATGGCCCGCAAATATCTTTCCAGTTGCCTGTTACCTTGTCTCGGCGCCATGTGGGCGTTGTACAATTCGCCGGGTACAAAATCATATTCGTCCATGATCCGTCGGAAGACCTTGTCCTGGGTTTCCTTGTTGCCGATAATATCTATCTTACCGATCCGGAACTGTTTACCTTCGTTGATAGTGAAAACGGCATCGACGACATTAGGCTCGGCTACAAAGTTAGGATCCTGCCGGACGCTTACGTCGATAAAGCCATTCTCGCGGTAGAGTTTGAGGATTTCCTTGGCGTGGGCTTGGGCCTTTCGATAATAGTACGTTTGACCCGGCTCTAATTCCAGCCCGTCCAGCAGAGTCTCGTTGTCAAAGTGCTTATTACCCTGGAGGATGAGGTCATTGACATGGTAACGCGGCCCTTCCTCGATAATGAAGGTAACGTGGGCCTGGCCTTCGACGCCGATGCGATGGTTGAGAAATCCCTCCGCCCAATAGAGGTCCCGCAGCTTCTCGACGTCTGCGGCGATCTTCTCCTCGGCGTAATAGGCCGGCCAAAGCACCCAGCTCCGGGTGCCGGTCTTGATGGCTTGACGAAGATCGCGACTCTTCAGAGACTTGTTGCCCTTGAATCTCACCGAGCGGATACGAATCCTGGGGCCGGCGACAATCGTATAGACGACCTTACCCTCGGAGAGCTTCTTTTTGTTCAGGATGACTTCCGCGTAGGGATATCCTTTGCTTCGATAAAAATCAGCGAGAGTGATTCGACCGGACTCAACCAGGACGGGATCGAGATAATCGCCTACCATAAAATCCAGCTTTTTTACCAGTTTCTTGTCCTTGTACTCTCGATTGTTCTGAAATTCTATAGACTGGATCACTCCGAAATCACCGTCCACGGCGGAACGGCCGGTGTTTTTCTGTCGTGAGGTGTCTTTCTTGGGCTTTGGGCGACCGAATAAGCTGCAAAAAGCCGGGCTCGAAAGCGTCGTCGATATCAGAATAATCAAGATCGTTTTTCGCATCTGGAGCCCTCAGACTAAAACGGCGCTACCGGCTCCCCGGCATGGGAGACGTTTTCGAATCGTGTGACTTTTTCTCTGAATACCAGGTTCACGATCCCGGTCGGACCGTTTCGCTGCTTGGCGATAATCACCTCGGCGGTATTGACTTTGTCCGGGTTCTGCTCTTCCCAATCCGGGTCGTCTCTATGATAGTATGACTCGCGGTGCAAGAGCATCACAACGTCCGCATCCTGCTCGATACTACCGCTCTCTCGCAGGTCGCTCATTCTCGGTTTGTGTCCTTCCCGGCCCTCCGGAGACCGGTTCAACTGGCTCAGAACGATCACGGGAACGTTCAATTCCCGGGCGACGGCCTTGAGATGGCGGGAAATGGTCGTAATTTCCTGCTGACGCGATTCAATCCGCCCGGAACCGATGTGCATCAACTGCAGATAGTCCACGACGATACATTGGATATCGTATTTGCTCTTGAGTCGCCGGGCTTTGGCGCGTATTTCCAGGGGAGTCAGCGTCGAGGTATCGTCGATATAAATCGGCGCTTTGGCCAGCTCGTCGCAGGCGTCGGCTAATTGTCTGAAATGCTCGTCGCCCAACAGGCCCCGCCGGACTTTCTGGCTGTCGATTTCGCTGATACTGCACAGAAATCTCTCCGCCAATTGTTGTTTGCCCATTTCCAACGAGAAGATTGCCGTCGGGATTTTCTCAACCAGACCGAGATGCTCGGTCATGTTCAGGGCCAGAGAGGTTTTGCCCATACTCGGCCGGCCCGCGACGATGATCATCTCGCCGTTTTGCAGGCCGCACGTGAGTTCGTCAAGCTCATAATAACCCGTCGCCAAGCCGGTAACGTGAGTGCCCTGTCGGCTCTCGATTAACTCGAACGATCGGGCCACCAGGTCCTTAATCGCTACGGCGCTGCCGCTGATATTCCTGTCCGTGATGGCGAAGATTTTTTGCTCGGCGCTGTCCAGCGTTTCCTGCATTTCGCCCGTCTGGTGATAAGCACTGTCGAGGATTTCCCCGGCTGCGCTAATCAGCTCCCGCAGCAGCATCTTGTCTTTGACGATGCTCGAGTAATAGATCAGGTTGGCCGATGACGGGACGGAATTCAGGATCTTGCCGAGGTATTCGACGCCGCCGACCTCTTCGAGGTGCTTCTGCTTGATAAGCTCATCGCGGAGGAGCACGCCGTCGATCCCGATCCCTTTGTTTTTTTCGTACAGCGAGATCAAGGCCTCGTAGATGTGGCGATGCTCGATCCGGTAGAAGGCCTCACGGTCCAGAATCTCGATCACGTCCCCGATACACTCCGGATCGATGATCATCGAGCCTAAGACCGCCGCCTCGGCCGCCAGCGATTCCGGCATACTCCGCGCCGTCGCCAGCGCGCTGGGAGTATCCGCCCCGGCGTTCACGGACGCCGAAGGTTTCGCTGTCTGAGTTTTTCCGTTAGCTGCCATAGACCGCAGTTATCACCTTAAAATGGCCCTGTCCATTATACCTACAATCCCGCATTCTACCGCCCACACGACCTATCGTCAATTATTTGCTACAATTATTGTGCAATGGTGCAACGGTGAAACAACGACTTATCCAGGTTATTCACAGGCAATACTCGAAAGTCTGACTAAGGAATACACCCGGTGATAATGCAATATGCTGATAGTCCCTGACAAAAAGGGCTGCGGAGTGAAAGGAATCGTAAGAGACCTACGAGCAGGCTTGAGGTCTAAGAGTGCGGAAGGATTGTATTATGTTTGGCTGACGTGCTCACACGGTGCGTGTCGTATGAATGAGATTTTCAGAGGATTCAACGAAGTTGTTTCCCGAAGCTCCTGCATTCTGGTGTTCCGAAGCTCTTCTTTTAATCTCTTCAATTCTTCTTTCAATTTCAGCACTTCTCTTTTCAGATCTTCGAACTCAGTGATCATCATTCCACCTCCTGAATAGCCGTTCTGCGTATACGGGGAATCCGACCCGCTCCTTCCCTGGAAAATTTTGTCCTCAATCACCGTTTTAGTGTGCCACTATTAATATCGGGCGCAACGTTTTTTCCAAAAGTTCTCTAATAGACCGAAAGCATCACAACTTGTGTGCGGTATGATTCTCGACAGATACTAAGAAGCGTGCTCGATGAAAAAGGACGTGAATAGCCCATTATGAAAGGTTTCAGACCCGAAATGGTATAAATCAAGGTCTCTGAAGAGAAAACCGTCCATTCCAAAAGGCGCAGAGGGTGCTTGAGTCGCAACTCTGTGAGATTCTACAGGCGATTTCAAACGGTATTTTTTCCTCTTATTGGAGCTTATTCTGGAGGTCTGTAATGGCTTGCTGAGCCTGCTGCAACTGGGTTTGCAGTTCATTGACCTTCTGCGTTTCGGCCTGCAATTGAGTGGCGAGGTTTTCCATGAGGGCCTGGGCCGTCTGGGCCTCCTCAAGGGCCGCCTGTCGCAACTTGGTCAGTTCATCCTCTCGTTTTTGCAACGCATCGCGGATCTTGATAAATTCCTCGACCTGCTGCTGCAACTGGCCGGGCGCGTCGCTGGCTTTCTCTTTCGACGATTGGTAAACAGCCTGTAATCTTGACTGGAGATAGTCTCTTTCTCGCTCGGTTCGCTCCAATTCCGCTTTAACACGCGTAAACTCGATTCTGTTGCAGCATCCTGTTAGAACCAGCGGAAAGACCATTGCGATCAAACATGCAAAAATCACCTTTTGTTTCATCGTTAGACTCCTTATTCTTCATCGTTCGGGCGGATTAGCGGATATTTGCGCCCGTGTGCTCAGTAAGCGATTCTTATGTATGTAAGGGGAAAGGATGAAACAGCATCCTGCGGACTTTCCACCACGGCTCCTATACCCACTTTATCGTACCAAAATGAAAGTGGAAAATCAAAGAAAAAATCAGGATAGAGGGCTTAAAACGACGCATCGAGCGTTCTGTCCGATAAAAAGGGCCCTGCACCCAGGAAAGGAGGTTCGAAGACGGCAGGGCCCGGAGGACTGTTTACGTCCGTGCGGACAGCCATAAGATCAATTTACCAAAAAGCGAGGGGGTCTGTCTATTGTGGTGACTACGTATTTTCCTTGATAGAAACCTACTTAGGCTTCTCAAATGTGCACTAAAATGGTTGAAATGGTTGTATCTGGCATTATTCGCGTTAAGTGAGCAATATTTTTTTGGCCTCTTCGATGGTCGCCAAGTCGAATCCCAAACGTTCCACTAAGTGGCAAATCTTCTCGACCAGCACGGCATTGGATTCCGCTGGTTTGCCTGGAAGATGATAAACGCTATCCTCGAATCCGACGCGAATGACCGTGGCTCCCAGCGAGAGCGCTGTGGCCAGGAGGGTGAAATCTGTCATACCATCATGGACGAGCCCCCAGGTTGCGTCGGACGGCAAAGATGATTTCAGGTAGAACAGATTCTCCGGGGTGGCGGATAGCGAGCTTTCGAATCCCAGGGCAAAATTGTAATGAATGGGATTGCGGAGGAGTCCTTCATGTGCCAGGCGATGAACGGTATCGATCATGCTCAAAGCAAAAATCTCACATTCAGGGATGACGTGAGTGTCCAGCATGCGCTGCGCCCAGTAGCGAATGTCCGGCAATGTATTGATATAAACATCGTCAGAAAAGTTTGTTGATCCCATATTGAGGGAGGCCATTTGAACGCGTTCGTCGTTTAACGCCACACATCGCTCTTCCAACGTTAATGAGGATAAACCGCCCGTCGATCCTTGAATGACAATGTCCGATTCTTGCCGGATTAAATCGATCGTCCTGGAGAAATGAGCTAAGTCTCCCGTTTGGTTTCCATTTTCATCGCGCACGTGCAAATGCACCATACAGGCGCCGGCCCGGGCGCAGGCGATGGTCTGCTCGGCGACGTGTTCGGGTGTTATGGGATTGATACAGCGCTCGGGAAGAGGCGTGCCGGGATTTTTCACAGGTGCCACTGCAAGGATAATCTTTCGTTTCATATTAGTTCTCCTCTTTGATAACGGTTATGCGTTGAATAGCCGGGTCTGTGAATCCATCCTGACCGTCCCGAACGGTCGTAGAGAAACTGTAAAGCACCGCTCCCCGCGGTCCCGCCTGAAACCAATGTTTTTCATACGGCTCGAACGTCAGTTGATGGCCCGGCTGCACGATGATCTCATGTCGCAAGGTATAAACATCTTCCTTACCCTCGACAATGAATCCCTTTTTTATGGTGTCCTCGCCCTCGACATAAAAAAGCAGATCGCCCCAGATATGCCGGATGGTCTCTTGTTTGCCGGGATCATCACCCACGCGCGGATGCCAATGTTCCGGCTCGGTCTGATTCGGAAAAAGCACCAGAATCTTAGCCGCAAGTCTGTCGGTGTTCACCATCGTGAAGACTTGTACGCCTTCGACGTCAAGCCGGCTCAGGCCAAAATCGACGACTTCGATGTTTTCAATGTCGTCATCGCTGAGTTGAATCCCGGCCTGGCGTATCATCGAAGCGGCACGCTGTTGGGCGTTGACTTTCTCGAATTTTGTAATCATGCTATCTTCATCCTCTACAACATCATTCATGCCGGGAAGAACGTCTTATAAATCATTAAAAGCAGAAACAAGACGACGATCGCGCCCAGCATCAGAATCACCCGCATTCGGATCTTCTCTTTCGAGATGGAGGTATCCAACGGTTTGCGGGGATCCATGAATATCCAGCAGATCACAGCGATCAGGTTCAATAACGCGGCGAATATGAAGAAGGAATTCGCATTGCCCGTCGTTTCCGCAAAGAAAGGGATCGTGATATGGGCGACAAAGTAGGGGAAGAGCACGGCGCTGGCCGCCGATCCGAGATTACCGAGCATATTCATCGTGCCCGATACGGCGCCGGTTTTACGACCGCCGATGTCCATACAAAACGTCCAGCTCGGTGCGATGGTCATCTCGACGCCGAATATCGCGATGCTAAAGGTAAGGATAAAAGCCAATGGAGTCGAATCCGCCATCCGAGTGCTGAGGATCAGGCCAATCACACCCATCGAAAAGCCAATAATAGCAGGCACACGCCGCGAACCGACGTGATATCCCTTGCCGTACAGGAAGTTGATCAGCCCGCCCGCGGACCAGTGAGCGATCATGCCGAGAATGAGGGGGATGGGGGTATAGATCTCGGCGCCCTCGCCCCATTGGCTCTTCATATAGGGAAACAACCAGGTGAGGCTGATAAAGAACGTCATGTTACTGGCGATGTATTGCACCATGGTCAGTATCATATTCGGTGAGGTGATGATCAAACCGAACGGGATTTTCTCATCGACGGTCAGTTCATCCCGGATACCGCTCTCGATATATTCGCGTTCCGCGTCGTTGACCTTGGGATGATCTTTGGGGTGGTTGCGAAACCATATGAACCAGACAATCGCCCAGGCGATTCCGATAGCGCCGTTGATGACGAACGTCCATCGCCACCCGACGCTGCGGATGAGAAAGGGCATCAGAAGTAAAGAGAAGGCGGCCCCGACGCGTCCCCCGGAATGGAAAAAACCATTCGCGAAACCGCGTTCCTTCGAGGGCACCCAGTTGAATACCGCCCGGGTGGCGCCGGGAAAAGCGCCGGCTTCACCCGCTCCGAAAAAGAAGCGGATGATCAGCATACTGACGGCATTCCACGCCGCCCCGGTCAGGGCGGTGAAGCTGCTCCAGAATCCGACCACGATGAGCAGCGCCTTTTTGGGGCCATAGACATCGGCGAACCAACCGGCGGGAACTTGCAACAGGGCGTAGCTTACAGCAAAAATGGCAAAGACATACCCCATCATTTGGGCAGAGATGTTCAGGTCCGACATAATCAGATCGCTGGCCGTGGAGATGCAGATGCGGTCCATAAACGTATTCATCGCATGCAGAAAGAGCAAGCCAACGAGTAGATGGCGTTGGTGGGTCATTTTTTTGCGTACGGTGCTCATGGTATATTCGAAGAGGTCGAACGGATCTTTAGGGCTCAGGATTTATCTTAAGGTCAGAATTTCATTTTCAATAAAGCTCCAGGTCTTCAAGTAGTCCCGCGCGGAGATGAGAGAACGGAGCTGGTCGCGGTTCAGTTCATACAGATGATTCCAGATTTTGTTGGTGAGCCGCGTGTTGACCGCAAAAGTGCCTTTAATATCCCAGCGAGTGGGAGACGTATCGGAGGTCAGGAAATCATCGTATTCATATTCCTGCAGGTAATAGAGGAATTCGATGTAATCCAGAAGATGCCGCGTTCCGACCATATAGTCCCAGTCCCACCGGCCGTCATTATCGTTAATATGAACGTAGTAAGGATATCGGGACTCCGCCAGCATCGCGATGACTTCGGCGGGATTCTCCTGGCCGTAGATGGAATGTCCGAAATCGACAGTGACGCCCATTTCGCTTAATCCGATGTCATTCAGCAACACCAGGGTCTTTGCGGCCGTATCGACAAAACATCGACCGCGGGTTTCACTGGGCTTGTACTCGATGAACAGCGGTATTTCCGGACAATACTCTCCGGCCTCGCGAAAGGATTCGACCAGATAATGCCACATCTTCGCATAGTGGCAATGAAAGCTGAATTCATAGCCGTCCCCGAGCGGGCAGCAGGTCACTTTATTCGCCCCCACGGCCTTGGCAAAGTCCTTGGCTTCTTTAATGAAGCGGATGGCTTTTTCACGAATGGGTTTGTCGATGGAGGTCAGGCCGCCGTCGCGAAACTCGGGCTCGGCCTTGACATTGACGTTGATGGCGGCCAGGGAAAGGTTATTTTTCTTCAGTAGCTCAATGAGTTGTGAGGTGTCTTTTACCTCGTAGGGGAAAACCGCCTCGACTCCTGAAACATCCGGGATTTGGCCGGCCAGTTTCAGCTTCTCTTCAAGATCGCGAACCTCATTATATTGATGAAACCGGTCGCGCGTCTGGCCTAAAAAGGCACAGATAACGGCATGCTTTGGTGTTATTGTCTTCATGTGAGCAACCTCAAAATACGATCTTTACGACGGCTCCTGTTTGTAAGATGGATTCAGCGCATAAATGCAAAACCAGACCCAAAAGTGCGAAGCGTTGTACTGGTCACACCAACGTGTTATTGTTTATTTACGCATATCTTTAAAACAAGCCAATCGGCTCAAGGAATCTGATCGTATCGAGACCTTTGCTTTTCTGCAAGCAGGAAAATCGAAAGCCTGAATTGCCTTATAGCTTGCGGGCGACGATGAGGATATACTGTCGAATTGAACATGAATCACAAAAGGTTATCTAAATGTGCGATGTTGTTTTTTGAATAACGGAGATGAGTATTGTTTTAAAGGCGAGTGATAAGAACTTGAAGCTGCTTGATGATGAAGGAGATTGTATATGCACAACGTTGACTCGATGCTGTCGCGCCGCAGGTTTTTGGCTGGAAGCAGCGCGGTTGTGGCCGGACTGGAGGTTATGGCTTGCGAAAAACCGGGAGTGATCCCTTTCAGCAAAAGCGAAAAAAAGGATTTCTACCGCGTCGGTAAACGAGGGGGACGCTGGTTCTTTCTGGATCCGAACGGCAATCCCTTTTTTTCTATCGGCCTCAATCATATTGACTCGGCAACCCTGAGATACTCCGAGAATATTCAGATATGGCGTGAAAAATACGGCAATAATATGGAGCGTTGGCTGAGCGAGTCGGTCAAGCCGGATTTGGTGGCCTGGGGATTCAACACGGTGGGTTGGGTGCAGGAGGTCGTAACCCGCAGTCCAACCAATCATCGTCATTCGCGCAATTTCACGTTTGAAGAATACCAGTGGCTCGATATGCCTTACGGCCATATGCTGCCGTTTGCCGACTTCCATCAGTGGGAGGCGGAAACGAGACATTCCGACTTCTTCAGCAAAGACTTCGAGGACTGGTGCGATTACGTCGCCCGGGCGCATTGCGGGCGTTTCGCCGACGATCCGAAACTTATCGGTTATTTCTATATCGACTGTCCAACCTGGGTTCATACACGAAAAGAGAACCGGTGGAAGGGACCGCTGTTCGATCCTGACGATCTCAAGACGGAAGCCGGAAGACGACGGCTCGCCGAGATAGCCGGCCGCTATTACAAAGTGACACATGACGCGATCCGCCGATACGATAAGAACCATCTCATTCTCGGCGATCGATACGAAGCCAATGCACCGCTACCGGTCGAAGTGGTTGAGGCTGCGGCGCCGTATATCGATGTCATCAGCTTTCAGCATTTTGCTCGGCCTGAGAAGATCGTCGCGAATCTGGCCTTTTGGCGTCAACGATTTGATCTGCCGATGCTGGTTGCCGATTGTTGTCACTCGGTCAGGTTGCCCAACGGATATACCTCCCACGATGTCGGCCGATATCGGCAGACGCTAAAGCTCCTGTTCCGGGACCCATCCTGTCTGGGCTATCATCTCTGCGGCGCCTATCTCGCCAACCGGGTTCGCAAAAGGGGATTGCGCGACGAGCAGGATGAAGTCGTTCCGGACGTTATTCAAGGCATTACGCGGGCCAACTCTCAAGTACGGGAGTGGATTAAACCATTTGAGACAGAATGATCCGAGGCTTTGGACTCGCCAAGGGCAGTTTCGATTGAGGTTTTGGGAGATTAAGACGTTTTTGGTGGTTTTGATTTATTTGTCCACGAATTCGTAGGTTTTGTTGCCGATGAATTGGGCATCTCCCTTTATTCCTTTGGCCGTTTCGCAGCCGGACAGACAGATCGTTGCGACGATCACGATCAACAGGACAAGCATTCCTTTAGCCATTGTTCAGACTCCTTTTGGAGAATTTAGAATGTAGAATAAAGAAAACACTAAAACTAAACTCTCAATTCTCAATTTTTGAGAAACAGATAATACAGCCGGCCCTCCTGGTAGGTTTGTCCGGCTAACTGTCCGGCCAAATCCCCTTCGCCCATATACACGTCGCACCGTCCCGGCGCGCGGATCGCGCCGCCGGCGTCCTGGTCCAGGGTGAATCCGCTATAGACCTGATTGGCAACCCGGCCGCCGATCGCGCGAGGCAAATTAGTGGTTATGAACGTCAGAGATCCCCGGGGGAAGATCGACTTATCAGTAGCGATGCTCCGATAAGCGGTCACCGGCTCGTTCAGGCAGCCTCGGGGCGGGCCTTCTTCCTTTTGGAAGAAGACGAACCGGGCATTCCGCCGGACGTACGCGCTAACCTGGTCCTGGTATCGCTTGAAGTAGTCGATCATGGCGGCCAGGCTGATCCGGTCGGCGGGGATTTTGCCGTCTTTGACCAATTCCTGGGCGACGCTGTTATATTCGTGCCCGTTGTTGGCGGCGTAACCGATGGTCGTGAGTTCGCCGTCGGGCAGTCGGAGCTTGGCCGAGCCCTGGACGTGAGCGATATAGGCCTCGAACGGATCGCTCAGCCAAACAAGCTCATCGCCATCGAGCATTTTTGAATCTTCAATAACGGCTCGCGACGGGTAAGGGCCAACCTGCCCGTCGGGCAGACGCCGGCCGATAATCATACCGTCCGGCCCTTTGACCAGGTCCTCCGGCTGCTCGTACAAGGGGTATCGGAAGCGTTCGGTGCGAGTGAACGAGCCGGGAAAGATCGGCGTATAGTAACCCGTGAACAGAACGGTTCCCTGGTCGTCGCACCCGATGGAGACATAGACATCGAACCTCTGGCGGATGGCTTGGTCCAGTTGGGCGCCCGCCATGCCGGAATCGAGCATCTCTGAGAAGGCTTTCAGGCTCTCCAGGGCCATACTATGGGTGATCTGACTGATGGGGTAGAACTGTTGACTCGATGGTTTTTGGAGGTAATTAATGCTATTGTCGATTGCAGCCTGCAACCCGTCCAGATCGAGACAGGCCATCGTAAAGTCCGGTATTTCCTGGGGATTGGTTATTTTCCGCAGGGCGTGTTGGCCCGGCGGCAAAGGCCTGTCATAAGGTGTTTCGGGCTTTTCCGGAGCGACGGTCTTACAGCCGGACAAAACAGCAATCGAACAGAACACTGAAAATACGATCCTTTTCTTCATTCTAAACTCCAAAATAATAGCGTATCGTAGGGACGGCCCCCCGTGGCCGTCCGAATCCGGCGATAGAAAACGGACAGGCACAGGGGCCTGTCCCTACGATCCGCTTGCGTTAATCTTCGCGGATTGTTTCATATCCTGATACTCTTATCGGCCTGTGAGTGGATTTTTCTTGGTAAACATATCGCATTGACTGAAAAAAGTCTGAAGTGAGACTGGATTTTCCTTGACAAAAGAACGATAACTATGGTAAGGATAATGAAATTGGAGCATGTGAGTTCTGACCCGGGCAGCACCCGAATTCGCACCTCAGGATGGAGAGAGGGCCAAATCGGGCGGCAAGATGTGGTATTATACGATATGCAGTCTCTCAGACAAATCAGAGACATTTCAACGTTCATTGACTACCCTTTAGCGGCTTTGGAGACGGAAAGTGGCCAATCTTGGCCGGTCATCCTGTGCAAAAATCTCCGGAAGCCGTGTAAGCAGGACAATTCTCAACGATTTCATTTGAAGGAGATGTATGATGTACAAGAAAGTCGTTTCTCTGATGGCTTTTGTTCTGGCCGTCAATCTGGTTCAAGCCGGATTCGGCGCTGATCCCAGTCTGGTGGGTTGGTGGAGGCTGGAGGATGGCAGCGGCACGGTTGCCAAAGACTCGTCCGACTGCGGGAATGACGGAATCCTCATGAATGGCCCCGGTTGGGTCACAGGCAAGTGGGGTGGAGCCTTGGAGTTCAACGGCGTGGACCAATGGGTGGAAGCGCCGCATGACGAGACGCTGACTGTGGATACCGAGGTCACGGTCATGGCCTGGATCAATACCGAGCGCTATAAGGGCGGCGCCACGGCGAGCAATACCTGGCAGGGGATTGTCTCCAAGGGCAACGGTCCCCGGTCCTACAGCTTTTACACGAGGGACGGCGGCAGTCTGCATTTCAGCGTTGGGCCGTCCGGAGGATTTTACGGAAGCAACAGCACGGGCACGCTGCCGCTGAACGAATGGGTCCACGTATGCGCCATGGTCATTGATGGCGAACACCAATACTACATCGACGGAGAAGACGCGGGTCGGGCGCAGTCGGGCGTCGTTTTGCCGGGGGCATCGGATACCAGCCCCGTGTATTTCGGGCGCGTGGCAGCGGCTGTGTCGAACACCGCGTTCCTCGGCATGATCGACGACGTGCGTATCTATAACAGGAGTTTGTCACAAGAGGACGTTCTCGAAGCCATGAATGATAATGCCGGGGGTGCGCCGCTGGCTTACGGGCCCTCTCCGGAGGACGGGGCCATGGTCGAGGCCACATGGGCCAACCTAACCTGGTATCCGGGGGATTTTGCCGTTTCGCATGATGTTTACTTTGGCACCCACTTCGACGACGTCAATGAAGGGATAGATACGTTTGTGGGCAATACGGTATCGACCTTCCAGGTTGTGGGTTTCCCAGGCTTCCCCGTCCCGGACGGATTGCAGCCGGGAACAATGTATTACTGGCGTGTGGACGAGGTCAATGAGGCTGATCCGAACAGTCCATGGAAAGGCCATGTCTGGAGCTTCCTTGTTCCTTCGAAGACGGCCTATCATCCCAATCCGGCGGATGGCCAGGAATATATCGATCCTGAGGTGACCTTGAGTTGGATGCCCGGGACGGGCGCGGTCATGCATACGGTGTACCTGGGCGACAATTTCGACGAGATCAATAGCGCAACGGGAGGTACTCCTCAACCGGAGGCAACGTATAATCCCGGGATACTTGAACGAGGAAAGACTTATTATTGGCGCGTTGATGAGTTTGACGGCGTTCTAACGCATGAAGGCGATGTTTGGAGCTTCACGACCAAGCCCGACATTCCTATTACGGATCCTGAATTGCTCTGCTGGTGGAGTCTTGATGAAGGCCAGGGTACGATTGTGCTGGACAGGTCCGGCCACGGAGCGGATGGCGAAGTTATCGGCGATCCCCAATGGGTGGACGGCGTCGACGGCGGCGCCCTGAACTTTGACGGTGCTACTGAGGCTGTCACCTGTTATTTCACGGATGAGACCTGGTCGGCTTATACATTAGCCGTATGGGCTAAATCGAATAGGCTGGGTCAAGTCAACAACAGCGGCATATGCGCCACTTATCTCACGACGAATGGCGGTTTCCAGCTTTCTTATGATAATTTCAACAATTACCAATATCATGCCGACGTAGATCAGATCATCGGTCCGGCCTCGCTGGGCTGGGTGCATCTGGCGGTGACCTATGACGGCACGATCGCCACGGCTTACTACAACGGCGAGTTTGTCGCGACGTTTACGCCGGGGGCGGACGACTTACTTGCCAATAAACATGCGATTGGTGTCAATAGAGTCGAGGACCATCGTTTCGATGGCTCGGTGGATGATTTTCGCGTCTATAGCCGGGCGATGAGCCAGGAAGAAATTCAGGAAATCATGCGGGGCGATCCGTTGCTCGCCTGGCGTCCAAGTCCGGCGGACGGCTCGAATCCGGACATTGACGCGGCGATTCCTCTGACTTGGTCGCCCGGGGACGGCGCTTCGCAGCACGATGTGTACGTCGATACGGATAAGGACGCCGTGACTGCAGCCGACGCAACCGATACGACCGGCGTCTATCGGGGTCGTCAGAGTTCCACGACATACACGCCCGGAGACGTCGAATGGGGCGGCGGGCCCTACTACTGGCGCGTGGACGAGGTCAATGCTGATGGAACCATCACCAAAGGCCGAATCTGGGATTTCACCGTCGCCGACTTTGTCCTCGTGGATGATTTCGAGAGCTATACCGACGATGATGTGAATGGCGAAGCGATCTGGCAACACTGGATCGATGG
>CAYZAT010000019.1:0-22884 GCA_964476475.1 uncultured Pirellulales bacterium | reverse complement strand
CGTCGCTTCGCTCCTCGCAATGACAAGTTCCTTATTTAAGTTTTAACATAGTAATAGGCGTTATGAGAATTAAACCTTGAGAGTCCATTTATAATGAAATCGCTATCAGAAATCGTACATACAGATCTTTTCGGATTGGCCCCAATGTTGAGCCTTTGTTGGTTTTGGAGATGTTCAGGATGTGTTTTGTTATGCGGTCTGGGGGCGCTTGGTATCCGGAGCGAAGGGGCCGTGTATGCCCAAACAAGCTTTTTCTTTCCGCCCGAGCTTATGAACAAGGTCCGGGATAACGCTCAGAGATATCCCCGGGCGGCTCAAGCCGTGAAAGATACCGTTGCCCGGGCTGAACCATGGAAAAAACTGTCGGACGACGCGCTTTGGAACCTGATGTTTCCCCATACGCTCGAACGCGCCTGGATGGTCTGGTCGGATGGTTATTGCCCCGCCTGTAAGAAAGACGTGGTGATGTACAACTGGAAGATCGATGCCTGGAAGCATCCCTGGAAGCTTCAGTGTCCCCATTGTGGGGTGCTATTTCCAAAGAATGATTTCCATACATTCTACCTGTCCGGCCTCGATGAGAACGGTATTTTTCAGCACAACCTGGCGGATCGAAGTATGCTTTATAATACCGAACACTCCGATCCGGCGGATCCCTTGCACACATTTGGTATTGATGCCGGAAAAGGTTACTCCGATGGGAAACATACCTGGCATTTTATTGCGACATACCTTGTTTACGGCCAATGGAAGCAATTGGTCCTGGCTGGTATTGAGAATCTGGCCGACGCTTATGTGGTCACGGGCGATCCGGTCTATGCTCGCAAGGCCGGTGTCCTTCTCGACCGGGTGGCCGATCTCTATCCCGATTTCGATTTTCGCACGCAGGGCTGGATGTATGAGAGAATCAATTACTCGTGGGGGTACATCTCCTATTGGCAGCAGGCGGGCGAGGAATTGCAGGCTATCGCCCTCGCTTATGACAAGGTACGCGGCAACTTGTCGAGTCATCAAGAATTGATTCGCTTTCTCTCTCAAAAAGCAAAGCAATACAAACTGAATAATCCGAAGTTATCTTATACCGATATCCGGCGCAACATTGAAGACCGCATCCTTCGAGAGTCCCTCAACCATCCGCCGAAAATCCGCAATAACTTCCCCCTTAAAGAAATTGCCGAAACCTATGTTAAAACCATTCTTGACTGGCCTGAGAAACGCGAGGAAATTGTTGCGGAGATTCAGAAGTGGATGGCAGAAGCCGTGCGGGTGGATGGTGTGACGGGCGAGAAAGGAGGGTATTCTTCGCTGGGTTTGAATCACATCCTGAGCTTTCTCGGCCATTACGAGCGCGTCGATCCCAGTTTTGTGAGTGATATGATCGATCTTCTGCCGAACTTGCAAAAGACCTACCGCTTTCACGTCGATACGCGCGTGCTTGATGCGTACAATGTCCTTCCGGGTGACGGCGGCACGTTTGGGCGAAAACAGGGCTATATGATTCATTTTTCCAACAGTCCCGGATTGGATACGTCGGCATACAACTTCTTTTGGAAACTGTACGAAATCACCGAAGATCCAGTCTATGTACAAGTGCTTTACCGTGAAAACGATTATAAGCTGGATGGATTGCCTTATGATATTTTTTGCGAGGATCCGGAGGGCTTACAACTCAGGGTGAAAGAAATCATTGAACAGGCGGACACGGAGATCCGTCTATCCAGCATTGACAAGAAACAATGGCATTTAGCCATTTTACGTTCGGGTAAAGGAGATAATGCAAGGGCTCTCGCATTGGATTATGATTCCGGCGGCAAACATGGTCACAAAGACGGGATGGTTTTGTCTTTGTATGCCAAGGGCCTTGATCTCATGCCGGACCTGGGCTATCCTCCGGTGCAGTTTGGCGGCTGGGAGACGCAACAGGTGAAGTGGTACTATCAGACGGCGTCCCATCCTACGGTCGTCGTTGACGGCAAGGACAATAGCGGGGCCGGCCAAACCACTCTCTGGGCGGACGGTAAGACGTTTCACGCAGTTCGTGCCTCCGGCGCCGATTTAATCGACGGCAAGCAGTTCGAGCGGACGGCGGCTCTAATTGATATTTCCGACAATGATTCTTATGTACTCGATATCTTCCGGGTCGCAGGCGGAAAAGACCACGCCAAGTTTATGCACAGCTCTTTCGGCACGCTCAGAACGGAAGGATTGTCGCTCAAAGCCGCTCAGGATTATGGTTATGACACCCTGATGCGGCATTTCCGGACCGACCCTCATGCGGAGCCCGGCTGGAGTGCGGATTGGGAAATCGAAGACCGTTATGGTTATCTACCCGACAATGCGGATGTGCACCTGAGGTACACCGACTTGACACAAGGCGCGGAGGCGTCGATCGCAGAGGGCTGGGTGGCGGCGAGCCGATCTGCTTACAGCAGCAAAACCCAGGACTGGATATCTCGAATCATGGTGCGGCGAAGATCGGAACAGGCCCCGCTAACTTCCACATTCGTCGCGGTGATAGAGCCGTATGATCGCCAGTCGAATGTTAGACAGGTGAGCAGATTATCTTTGCGGGGACTGGATGGCCTGGAATGGCCGGATGCTTATGTGGCGGTCGAAGTGGAGTTAGCTGACGGTCGAAAGGATCTTATCATCGCGGCAGATGTGGAAAATCCTATGGGTTTGACGCCGGGCTGGCATGAAACGGCTATGATCGTCCAGAAAGATTCGGGCCTAAGATTTCAAGGTGAATTATGCTGGGTGCGCTGGGATGCCGAAGGACGGATTAGTCGGATAGCTGTCTGCCGGGGACAGTCTATTTCGGTCGGCACCGTAACGATTGAATTAAAGGAGAAAACAGATTTTATGGAGATTCGCTTTGAAGATAATCGGGCCGAGGTTGTAGCCGGACCACGGCAAAGCGTTTCATTTATCAAAATAAACAATCGAAGCGTTTGGAACAGGTGATAACAACGGGTATATAGCAGGATAGGCTGAGCCACTGAGCAATTTCGATTATTCCGGAGAGCAGAACTATGGGAAATCACATCAATCGCCGGGCGTTGCTGCATGGGATCGGAGCGTTTGCAGGAGTTGCCTCGGCTCGTCATGCTTTGATGGGGGCTAACCAATCCTCGCATAACAACAGGGTCATAGAAGTTGAGCATGGTAGAGATGGGGGAGAGTACTCCCTCACGATTCCCACGTGGTACTATCAGCAATTCGACGCTGATTATGCGCTCGATGTTCCGGAGGAAGGTTTCGGAGGCTGGAAGAAAGAAAACCTGGAATTCTCGCGAAAACATATGGCCCTCGTCGTGATGCATGCGTGGGATCAGGGCACGCGAGAGGAGTTTCCCGGCTGGTGGCGGGCGGTGCCTTATGCGCCCCGGTCTCAGAAAATTCTACGAGAAGTTTTTCCACCTCTTTTAAAAGCCGTGCGGAGTTCGGAAATACCTCTGTTTCATGTCGTCGGGGGTGGAAATGGCTACTGGAAAAATTTACCCGGTTACAAACACGCGGCGTCTCTTGCGGGTTCCGATAGCAAGGCCCTTGAACGAATTCCTTCCGATCCGTTGCGGGATAAGCTGGCCGCATTTCGTCAGAGACACTGTTTCGTCGGGCAGGATAACCAAAAGGATGTGAAACGAGGATTCGAGCAGTTGGATTTCGCCGAGCAGGCGCGTCCGGCTGCTGATGAGGGAATCGCGGAAAACTCGCAAGAGCTTTTTGCGCTGTGCAAGGAACGCGGCGTAAACCACCTGGTCTATTGCGGCTTTGCCATTAATTGGTGTCTTCTGCTTTCACCGGGCGGCATGGCGGAGATGAGCAAGCATGGATTCTGGTGTTCGGCCCTGCGACAGGCGACGACCGCCGTTGAAAATAAAGACACCGCTCGACATGAGCTTTGCAAAGAGATTGCTTTGTGGCGTGTTGCCTTAGCGTTCGGTTTCGTCTTTGATGTGGATGATTTCATCAAAGCCTTATAAAACTGCTTTTTTGGGATAGACATTCATCCGTGATTATCCCATGATCTATCACTGAAAAGAAATGAAATGGCGGAGGAAAAATAGATATGAAACAAAAAACTAAAACAAAGCAACGTCAGGATCGCGAATGGAGATTGGTTCTTCTGACTATAGCGGGCAAGCATCTCGATCCGGAGAAAGTTTCAAGAGAATTAGGAATTTTACCTGACAGTCGTGGGAAGTTAGGTGAGTTATTTCTTAAGAACAGTAAATGCAAACAAGGATATTGGTCCATTGAAGGAGGTCCGTCAACCTGGAGAATTGAAACCCAAATGAAAAGTATCCTCCGAAAAATCTCCCCGGCCAAGGATAAATTAAAAAGACTGATAGAAGAAGATAAGACGATAAAACAAGTTCATTTGAAGATTGCTTTTGCTCCGCCCAGAGACGTTCCGAATGCGTGTTACTGTTTCGATGCTGAATTAATCAACGAATTTACGTCAATGGGGATAGACATCGCTTTGTCGATTCAGATCGTCGAAAGGTGGGAGAAGATATTTGCTGATGTAGAGGCCAAAACCAGTAAGCGACGAAGAAGAGGCCAACGTGTTGGAAAGAAATGAAGGTAGGTAAGAACATAAAATATTTCTTGGTTGAGTTTGGAATTGCCTTTTTACTCGGGATAGCCGGGTTTTCAGCTATGGGTTATATATTTGTAGCCATCCCTTATAGTGGAGGGTATGGAGATGATAAGACGGGAGTGTTTTTTGCCATATTTTCAGGTGCCCCCTTAGGCTCCGGCCTTGGTATTCTTATAACAAAGACGTTTATCTTAAGAACTGCCAAGTTTAGCGTTTTTAGTGTTTTATCTTTGGTTACATCCGTTATATGTGGATATTTAGCGGGCCGATATTTGTGGCCGGCAACTCCTGATTATATGTTTGACCTTATGGGCCCTGGATTATCTGATGTGATTGTTTTTCCACTCATAACGCTATTTGCGCTCATCGCTTATAATACAATGAGTGTGTTGTTAAAATCCAGAAAGTGAAGAATTATTGAACGTTTCATAGAGTGATTGTCCTAAGTGAAATTATATAGGGAATATGATTATGAATGTTATCGATAAAAGAACTCTTGTTTTGATGGGGCTAATGGGATTAGTCTTTTTCTCGGCGAGGAAGGCTATCGCGTGTTCGACGATTCTGGTTGGGAAGGAGGCGACGGCGGATGGGTCGGTTTTGATGAGCAGCTCGTGCGATGGGGATATTATGGGCTTGATTTATATTATGCCCGCTAAGAAATATCCTGCCGGTACGAAGCTACCTATGTATTGGAATCTCCCTCGGCCGAAGACGCATCAGGAGTACCTGGCCAATGTACGTAAAGGGTACGATCTTGTGGGTTATCTGTCGGTGGAAGAGACGTATCGTAGTATCATTTTAGCCGGCAATGTTGAGAATATGACCACCGGCGGCATGAACGAGCACGGTCTGAATATTGCGATAGAGTTTTTGCCTATGCGCTCCGGCCTGGCGTGCAAACGCGGCGTCGTCGGTCCTAATAGCAACCACTGGACGACCTCGTTAATCGCCAACGGTTTGATGCGGGCCAAAACCGCTCGACAGGCGATTAAAATCATCGGTGCGATGGTCGAGCAATACGGCTTTCAGTATTACCGCGCTCCGCACGCCGGGGTGGCTCTTCCGATAGCGGATGATAAAGAAGCCTGGTTGATGGAGATTTTCGGTCCGGGTGAAAAATGGACTCTGGAAAGCGGCAAGCCGGGTGGGGTCTGGTGCGCCCAGCGTATCCCTGATGGGCAGGTGGGGTGCAGTGCCAATCGCAGCCGGATCGGTAAGGTGGATTTGGGGAACCGCGATATGTTCATGGCTTCGCCTAACATTCACTCTTTGGCGGAAGAACTCGGATTCTGGAAGAAGGGCGATCCCTTCGTATGGCACGATGTGTATGGCGATCCGGGCGGTACGGCCAACTCTTTGCGGGAATGGCGGGCTTTGAGTCTGGTCGCCCCGTCGCTGAAATTGCAATTTACAGGCGATCCCCTCGTGGATCGATACCCTTTTTCCATTAAGCCGGACAAGCCGCTTACGGTTCGGAGACTGATGGCCGTGATGCGAGATGGTTATGAGGGAACGCCGTTCGATTTGACGGAGCATCCGGCATTCAATCCGAAAGGCAAAAAGAGTCCTTTAGCGCGTCCGTGGGGGCCAACGGAACTTTTCGATCTGTTGGGCATCAAGTCGAAACGCGCCCTGTGTACGCCGACCAGCGGGTATGTCTTTGTCGCACAGCACAGAGACTGGCTGCCGGACGCGATTGGGAATTGCCTGTGGTTTGCTTACGGGCCGGCCTACACGAGCTGTTTTGTTCCGATCTATGCGGGAGTAACGGAGTTGCCGGATCCGTGGGATTGTCCGCCGGATTATACGCGAATCGACCGGGACCAGGTACAATGGAACTTCCGGCTGGCGTTCAGTCTGGCGAACAATGTGAGATATCAGGAGGCCGTTCGGGATATTCAACGCGTGTTCAGACCTGCGGAAGCGGCTTATTTCAACATCCAGACGTCTGTGGAAAAAACGGCCGTAGAAGTTATGAATAACAAGGGCGTCGAGGACGTTGAACGTTTCTTAAATGCCTATGCGGAGCATTGCCTGAGACAAGTCGGATATACGTATCACGAACTGGTTGATTACTTGATGTTTCACTATTTAGTGGATCATTCAGAGGTCGCGCCACCGCAATTACCGGCCATTAGCGCGCCCGTCATTCCCGCCGTACCGTGATACTAAAGGGTTCAGCTTCATTGAAAAACGATAATCGGAAATAAGGAATCAAAGTGATGCGTAAAGAAAAACATTTCAGCCGTCGGCAATTTATGGCTCAATCAGCGACACTGGCTACGGTCGGTATTGTTCCCAGGTATGTCTTAGGGGGATCGAAGCACGTGCCGCCGAGTAACCAATTAAATGTCGCGATCATTGGGACGGGCGGTCAGGGAATCACAAATATGAAGGCGCTGCTTAAACACCAAGATGTCAAGATCACGGCGATCTGCGATCCGGCGCAATTCTGGGACAACAGCGATCTCTACTATCGGCACAATGGCGGTCGGGGTCCGGCGATGAAGGCCATCGAAGAGCACCACAAACAAGCCGGCACAGAGGGATCTCACGGTTGTAAGGTGTATCTCGACTTTCGCGTCATGCTGGAAAAATCCGCCAAGGATATCGACGCTGTCGTTGTGGCGACTCCCAATCACGTCCATGCCGTGGCCAGTATGGCGGCGATTCGCGCGGGCAAGGGCGTTTATTGTGAAAAGCCTCTGACGTATTCGGTGTACGAGTCGCGCCGGATCGCCGAAGCGGCGCGTGAGGCCAAGGTGGCTACACAGTTGGGCAATCAGGGGCATTCCACGGATGACATCCGGCGAACAGTGGAATGGGTTCGCGACGGGGCTATCGGCGACATACGCCAGGTGTATGTGTGGGCCGGGGAGAATCGTATGCCGGAATACACCGAACGTCCTAAAGAGACGCCGCCCGTGCCGGAAGGATTGAACTGGGACCTCTGGCTGGGGCCGGCACCGGAACGCCCGTACCATCCCGCCTACGCGCCGTTGATTTGGCACTACTGGTGGGATTTCGGCGGCGGCAAGCTCGGTAATTTCGGATGCCATACGCTGGATACCGCTGTATGGGCGTTGGATTTGAAGCACCCCACGCTGGTCGAAGCCAGTTCCACACCGCTCAGCAAGGAAACAACGCCTATCGCCTCCACGTGTCACTACAAATTCCCGGCCCGGGGAAACCGGCCGCCGGTCGATTTATATTGGTGCGACGGCGGGATATGCCCTCCCCGACCCGATTGCCTGGAACTCGGTCGGGAACTGCCGCGCAGAGGTGGATCGCTGCTGGTGGGTGAAAAAGGAGCCATTCTATCGGGTGTATGGAGCGCATCTCCGCGAATCCTCCCCGAGAAGAAGATGCGGGAATACGCACTTCCTCCGGCCACGATTCCGCGCTCCGGGGGCCATCGTCGAGACTGGATCAACGCGTGCAAAGGCGGACCGCCGGCCAGTTCGAATTTCGACTACGGCGCACGCCTAACCGAGATCGTTTTGCTTGGAGTCGCCGCCCTACGAACCGGCAAGACACTCCACTGGGACGGACCTCACATGAAAGTGACCAACGCACCTGACCTAGCGCCGATCATCCACGGTCATTTTCGCAAGGGATGGGAGATCTGATCCGGCATTATCGTTGTGTTTGGTGACGTCCGGTTTGAAGGGTCATCTTCATGTGGTTCCATCTGTAATTGACGGTATGGGATTTGCCGGCACTGTTTTTCATGGCATCGGACCAAATCAATACCATCTCTTTCCCGTTCTTGCTGATCCACTTGGGTGAGAGTTTGGGTTGATACGTCAGGTTCCCGGGATCGTCAACGGTCCAGTAGTCGGTATAATAAATCCGATGCCACGGACCATACGGTTTCTCAGAATACCAGAAGCCCAAACTGCCCGTTCGAGTATGCATCCAGGCGTCGTAATAATCCTTATCGGAATCGGTCATCCCGCGCCCGGCATACGTGCCGCCGTTGACCATGATGTACACTTCGAGACCTTCGTTCCACACGACCGAGGGCAGCCAGGAATACCACCCGAAATACGTACCGTCCTTGCTCTTTTCGGGAAAAACATGCACGTAGCCCCGCTTTGCGATGTCGTTTGTCCATACAGGTTGGTCATTGTTGTATCTTTGGAAATACTCCCAGGCACTCCGAATGCCCATCTTGTTCTTATGAACTCTGGCGAGCAATAGCTTATGGGCATGCGCTCCTTCGGGAGAGTAAATATAAATGTAGTCGTCTTTAGCGGATGAGTTGTCTTTTCCCTCCTTCACGAAATCCACAAAGGAAAACGGATAAGCCTCTCTTGTTTTGTGGGGCAATCCGAATTCTTCCAAAAAGAACATTTCATCCGCATTTACTTCATTGCGTGCTTCATCCAACGGTCCGATTTTTCGTTCGTTGCCATACCGATTGACTCGGTGCCACGTTTGGCCATTGTCTTGCGATTTCAACAGCTTGATGCCTCGGAACGGTCCGGACCATCGATTGGCGGGCGTTTTGGAAATCACCGAGTAGAGAACGCCATCGACCGAAACGATGCCGTATCCGAACCAGCTTCCGGTTCCCCATTCGAACTGCGGATATTGACGGATATCCCCCCTCCGGAAATCATCGGGTCCGCCGATAATACGATAGAGGTGATTGTGATAACTCTTCTTGCCGCCCAACCAGTTACCGTCGTCCATCGATGTGATTTGTGAGTCATCCCCGGCCCACGTAATACACCAGTTGTCCCCGCGCCCGTCGGAGCGATAGAGCGAGTCCCGGTGAAAGGTGATCCCTGTAGGGACTGATTTTGCACCGCTGCAAATGGCGGAGGATACCATACAGAAAAAAAGCGCATGTCCAAAGTGCGAAATAAAGAGTTTCTTTAATAGAGAATCGTTCGGATAGGGATTACGGTGTATCATTATTCATCTCCTTATTTTCTATCATTCCTTGGATGACCCAATGTATTCGTTTCAGTTCGGGCGAGGATAGGGAGAATCTAACTTGGAATCCTTCCTGTATATTATCATATACGATGGCGCCAGGATTGCAAAGAATCACTTTCGCTCTTGATGTAGTGAAATGAAACTGCTGTAAAATGTTGAAATTCGGAGGGATTTCTGATATGATAAAGCTTGACGCAACCAGGAGATTTTCCAGTAAACGATGTCCCGACATCAAGGAAAGGTCGTGCAATGCACAAGCAACATGGATTCACGCTGATCGAGCTGTTGGTTGTCATTGCCATCATCGCTTTGTTGTTGGGGATTTTGATGCCGGCGTTGCAGCGGGTGAGGAAACAGTCCAAGGGGGTTGTCTGTAAAAGCAATTTGAAACAGATTGGCATGGCGGCCAATTTGTATGCCGAAGACTGCGATCTGCTCATCCCACGCTCGGCGGGCTGGTCCACGATTGCCGAGATGAGACCGTGGTTCCAGTGTTTTATGCCCTTTCTGGCGCAGAAAGCGGTCAATGACGATTACCGTAACGTCATGATATTTCGCTGCCCCAGCTATCCCGACAAGGAACAAACCTTAGGTTATGTGGTCAACGGCTGGCCGGATCAGGATGGGGGGCGGACCTGGCATACGACGCTGTCTCAGTGTGAACGCCCGGCGACGACGATCTACCTAGCCGATAATGAGGATGGGCCGTGGCGGACGATTATTAAAAAGGCAACCGACCGTGATCTCACCCGGAACGATGTATGGACCGAGACGCATCTGCCCGATTCCGACAATCAGGATATCACGAACGGCAGGCGGGTGGCACGAGAACGCCATAGGGACGGCTGCAATGTGCTGAACCTTGACTGGAGCGTCGATTGGATGGCGTCTGAGAAGATGACGGTCGATATGTGGCGATTTGAAAGACACTAATCCGAACCGATCAGAAAATGAACTCAAGGGCAACCTTTCGGGCTCAGTCCGTCACATTTCTATATTCTGTTCCCAGTCCCTTATTGTATGGCGAACGGCTCCATTTCAAAAAGGGCGATCGCGCCTCGCTCACGTGCCTTCATACCGGAACCGGCAAACCGCTCATAAGATGGTATCATCAAAAACGGACCCGCGGGCTTGGTTTGAAACCGATACGGTGAGCAACCACCTCAATCGCACCGCTTGCGTCAACTTTCACCGGGCCGTTGTAGAGAGTCCAGGGACGGCGCTCTTTTTTAGTGTTATGTTCTTGTATGCGAAAGCCGATCGACGCCCCCTCGGTTTTGCAGGTGATGGTCAGCCTTCTTTTGCCGCCATCGACAGGATCGAGTTTCACCACAGGGATCGCCGTGGTGGGTTGTTGTCCGTCCGGCGGATAAACGCGAGTGCGCACCAGTTGGTCTTCGGGCATGTCCAGTGGATCGTTACATTCGGTGATCCAGGCGTCGAGGGCCATACGCATCCTGGCCATTTTCTCGAAATACTTCGGTTCGGATGCCAGGTTGTGAATCTCGAACGGATCGGTTTGTGTGTCGTAGAATTCCTCCATCGGCTTGCTTTTAGCCCGGAATTGCCATTGTTTGTCCGCAAGGGCATCCTCGTCGATCATGCGATTGAGCTCCTGCATGATCGCCTGACGGTCCCGATAGGAGAGCGGTTTAATGTAGGGTTCGTTCGGTCGATAGTTGCGAACGTATCGGAATCGCTTATCGCGTATGGCGCGGGTTGTTTCGCGGTTTTCACCGTTGCGGTCGCGATGAAAATAGACATAGGGTCTCGGAGCGGCTTGGCGGGGGCCAAGGAATGGAATGCCGTGGACATAATCCGGCACCTTCACGCCGGCAAGCGAAAGCACCGTCGGCCCGAAATCGGCAAAACAGACGAGGCGGTCGGTTTTCGTACCGGCTCCGGCCCGGTTCGGATGCCGTACAACCAGGGGCACCCGAGTGCCGGAATCATAGACCCAGCGTTTACTCCGTGGAAGACCGTCACCGTGATCGCTGAAAAAGAAAATGATGGTCTTGTCGAGCAAACCGTCCTCTTCGAGCTGATCAACGACTTCACCGACTTGCTTGTCCAAAACGGCTATGTTGTCATAATGCTTCGCAAGGTCCGCCCGGACGACCGGCGTATCCGGGTAATAGGGGGGCAGAGGAACATCTTTGGGATTCACGACCTTTGGCGAACGCCCCTCTCCGAATATCCCTGATTCATGGGTCACGGTGAAGTTAAAGACCGAAAAGAACGGCTGATCCGGTTTGCGTTTTCGCCAGTGGGCCTGCCTGGAGGATTCGTCCCAGGCGGTGACCGGAGTTCGGAACTGGTAATCCTCTTTGGAATTGTTCGAGCAGTAGTAACCGGCCAAACGCAGATATTCCGTCAGGCAGCGTACCTCGGGCGGCGGAACGGCCTCATACAGGGGGCGGGTTGTAGCGAACGTGCGCGTGGCCGGGTCTTTGATTTCTTTCAACGCGCTCGTACGCGTGTGATTCCGCATATGGAAAGCATACGTTGAAGTGGGGTACATTCCCGTAATCAGTGCGTGCCGGCTTGGGCCGCAGACGGCCGTCGTCGCAAAGGCGTGGGTGTAGCGTACCCCTTCACGGGCGAGGCGGTCGATATTAGGGGTAGGAACCGTTTTGTTGCCATAACAGCCCAGATGAGGAGACATATCTTCGCACGTGATCCAGAGAATATTCATCTTCTGGGATGCTTGCTCCGCAGAATAACCATGCCGAAGTCCGCTTAACAAACCTGCGGCAGCGATAGCCCCTGTTTTTAAGAAATCCCGTCTGTACATATCTTTGATCCCCATTCCTTGATATTTATTCGGTTATCGTAATCACGATCGTGGCCTCACTGGGAACGTCCCACAATCCGGACCAGTCGCTCTTCATCTTCCCAATAATACTAACCTCCGACGCCGCTCTGATTTCATCGCCTTGCGAGGCCGGCGTGGGCCCGAAGAATATGCAAAAAGCCTTCCCCGGAGGCCAGAAGGCTAATTCGCCCGCTTCCAGCACATCCCGGCTGTTCTCTTCAAGCTTGGCTGCGACGGGAATTGAAAAATAAATCTCTCCGCCCCATCGTCGGGCCGAAGCTTCTATCGGTAATGTGTCTATGATAGATTTTGCCGTTGGGCCGTCATTCAACTCGGCTTCAATCTGCACGTCTCCGGCACTAATCTTTATCCGCTGCGGCATCTGTCATTTCCAGTACGTTTTTCCATTTTATTTAGACACTTGAACAAAACGAAGGTCTTATGGGCTTGTCATTCTGAGCGAAGCGAAGAATCTCAGTCTTTGCGGCTGAATAGAGACCCTTCGTTTCACTCAGGGTGACAATGGAGAGTTTTTGTTAGAGTGTCTTGGTCATATGACAACAGAACCTTTCTCTGCTAACATTTTTCTGATTGTTGTCGCATTCAGCGCGGGTATCGGGGTATTGCTGTCCAAAGCCAGATAGGCTGCGGTGCCGGCGGCCTCCCCCGTTTGATTCATATTCACCATGACCCTTACCGCGGAGAACGCCACCAGGTCCGCGTCGAGCATTCGGCCGGCTAGTATGAGATTGTCGTATTTCCCCGGTACAAGAGACCGGAAGGGAATCTGATAGAACGTCGGATTCGACTCCGTCTTTTCTCGCCACCGGCCTTTGACGGGCGGATAGCCGGGGCGGTTGTAAGACTGCGTTCCATCCAGGTATTTGAATGTGAGACCCGGCTTGTCCTGGTGGTGGATATCCACGCGATAGCTGCCGTTTGCGATCGCATCCTCAAACTTTTTTCCGTACAAAATATCGTCGCCTTTTAACTGATATTGGCACTTTACATGTCGTGTTTCCCGTATGCCAATTTGCGACGGAAGGGCCTGCAGGACCACATGGCCTTCCGGTTGATATTTCCGTACCATATCCATAAAGGCCCGAACTTGTCGTCTTCCCTCCATCTCCGCGCGGGTCAATTGGTCCGCATGGCTGCAATCCGCTCCATAGACGCGGGTTCCCGCCAACATATACACGTCGGAGCCCGGCACGCCTCTTCCCCATACAAAGCCCAACGGCACGTTGAATTCCTCACCGTGCTCGCGGAACAGCCGGCTGAAGCCGCGGACGGAATCCCACCCTGAAAATCTCGCACAAGTCGTTGGCGGCTGCAAATGTTCCCGGGTATAGGTTTCCAACCCCAGCCGATGACATAGATCGCCGTCACCGGTTGCATCGATGAACATTTTTGCCTTGATCGCCCCTCGTCCTGATTTGTTCTCGACAATCACGGCTTCCAATTGCCCGTCTCTTACGTAGGGCATGGAAAAGAATGTGTGCAGGCAGGGCTTTACGTTCGCTTCCTCGATCATTTCGTCCAGCTCGATTTTCATCTCATCGGAATTGAAGCCGCATCCGACACTGGCGTTGCCGCGGTCGAATTCTACTGCGCCGCGTTTATTCAGGCGCTCGATGGTTTCGCGCGTGAGTCCGGCGATGATCTGTTTTTTAAATTCCGTATCCATCAGGCTGTGCCAGACGTTGACCATGGAGTTCGTAGCCGTTCCGCCGAAGCTGTTTTGCTTTTCGATCAGGACGACGCTGGCTCCCAGCCGGGCCGCCCGGATGGCGGCGAAAACCCCCGTGCAGCTCCCTCCCAGGACGCAAATATCCGCTTCTGCAAACACGGGCAATGTCCGAGACGGCTCAGAGATAAATTCCGGAGTTGGATTGCCCGCCACAGTCCTATTCCATTGGCTGCCCGCCAAAATACTCCCCCCGGCGAATTCCAATGCCGATAACTTAAGAAAATCCCGACGGTTTCTTGTACTCATAATCCTACCTCAATGGTGGGTTTTTATCCTCTTTTTTCGACATACCGGCATTCTATCCCTTCCGGAGCCGTCTGACAATCATGGAGCAAATAAACGAATGCAATCAGGCCGTTGTTTGAGAGGCTCGGATGCTGATTGGTTAGTCCTGTTATCATACAGGAATAGCGGGTGAATAGGGTCTCAGATATTCGCATTTCCACAAGAAATTTCCGGAAAATCTGATTCTTTTTCCGTATTTTTGCGGGGATCATTTTGATTTTCTCAATTTTTCCGTATTTTTTAAAAAAGAGCATCAACATTTCCTGTTCGGACATCGCTTCATAGATAAGTAAAGGGAAGTAATATGCCTGATCCCGAAGTCGTTTCGGGACGGGATTGCTGAGCAATAACTATTGTTCGGGAACCGGTTTTACTAACCTAATGTGTTGAGAGGAGGTCGTTATGAAGGCCAAACATCTTACAATTACCGTAATTTCTCTGTTGTTGATGGGCAGTTCTGCCCTTGCGGACAGACAACTTCAGAGGTCGGAGATCCTGGAGATCTTCGAGAGAGTAACAAGTCAGCCGACCCGGGCTTGGATACCCGCAGGGACAATTAGGGCGGCCCACGAGGAGTATCGCGCGCCGGAAACGACGAGTTCGTCTGCCATTAACGGTCAGATCCAGCAAGAGATTCAGGAGCACCAAAACAATCCCGGCAAGCAGGTACTAACCGAAGAGCTTCAAAAGATGGCGCTCGATGCGATACCGTTCAACGTTCGTTACAGGTTATCCAACGAATATACGATGAACTCAACGGTCCTTGTCGAGTACGACGGCAGCCGGTTCAATTGGGAGATCGACGTCAAATCCCGCACGGATTCGGTCCGGCCGGACGCGTCGCTGGCGAGCAATTATATGACCAGAGAGTTTAACATGAACTGGAACCGCAGTCGTGCGTTTACCTGGGATGGCAGCAGATATACCTTGTATTCTCGGTCGGCTAACTACGCCATGGTGGATACGAAGGGGCGGCTTCCGCACGTGGTCAGTGGTCCCTTAACGGCCGGAGTGGTTCCCTGGGGATACAACGACTTCACTTACAGCAGGCTCTCCTCGATAAGTTCCTCGGGTGAAGAGAAGGATGTTAACGGTGGGACGCAGATTCATCTGAGCCTCAAAATGTCGTATGGTACGATGCTTTTGGTGATGGACCCGGAACGGGATTACGCGCTCATTTCCACCCTGGAGGAAGGCTCTGAAAAGACGGTCGCGACGGAATATGCCAATCACCGCCTGGTTTCAGGCCGGTGGGTTCCGATGGCCATCTCAATAGAGGAATATGATCGATGGACGAACAAGCTGTTGGGTTACGACGTCTGGAACTTCAGCTCGGTGAGCGGCGGTACTCCCGTGCTGAGCAGTTTCAATATCGCTTATGAGCCGGATGCCTTGATCGAGTATCATTCTCCTTTGAGCGATCGGGCGTTGACGTACCGCCACACGCCGATGCTCGATATGGACATGCTCTTGGCGGAGCGGTTGAATGTCGTCGCTTCACAGGGCACTGGGACCCGGAACTGCGCGACGACCGCGCTGAAGTATGCTGCTTTACAATTGGGTCGGGAGGTGGCCGATCAGCAGCTTGCCCGATTGGTAGATGACGACGGCGGAACGAGTTTGAAGGCGATGAAGGATATGGCGATTAACCTGGGCCTGAATGCCCGCGCCGTTCGAACCGACGTCGAGGGCTTGAAGAGTCTGAACGGCTGCCAGGCGATCCTTCACATTCCGGGCAGGAACCATTTTGTCGCGCTGGGGGATATCGATGACAACAGTGTCTGGTGCGTCGATCTGGCGAGTGACAGATTCTGTTATCAGGCGAGTATTCACTTCTTAGGCATGGATTGGACCGCCGGCACCGTCCTGCTGGTCTCCGATCGCGCGATTCCGAATGGATTCGCTGAGATCGGCGATACCGAGCTTCGAGCCATAAGCGGCGGCGATGGTTACTCTTGTATGGAACTTCTCCAGGAAGACGATGTTTATTATTGTACAGGTTTTTGTGAAGGGACGTATGAGTATTATCCCGAAAGATGGGGCTGTGAAGCCGCCGATAGCGGCATGTGCATAATGGATTTATTCCTCAGTTGTGCACAAGCCGCTTGTATAAATAACTTTAAATATGGTTGTTACACGGGGGAATGGTACTTCTACTATATGTACGCCTGTGCGTAGTCAGTCGATTTAAGCATCAAGACAGGGCGGGTGAGAATCGGTTTCTCACCTGCCTTTTTCACCATTAACACGCAAAGGTTACTCCATTCCAAATTGACACGTCAGAAAGACGGTTTTAAAATGAATGATTATGAAGCGCGCCTGTTTTACACTTATCGAGCTGCTTGTTGTCATGGCCATCATCCTCCTGCTTGTAGCTCTTTTTATGGTTGTGCTATCCGGTATACGGCATCGATACAGGGCGCTCATGTGCCAGTCGCGCATCCGCCAGGTGACGCTCGACCTGATCATGTACGATACGAACAATGAGACGTTTCCTTATAGTTTCATAAATCAATTTAACCCTAAGCCCCCTGGGGGATTTGTCGGCAATCCTACGAGAGATAGAAGAGGGTGGTGGTGGTTCCATCTGATGGAGGGATACGCCGATACGAAGCAGAAAATGCTCTTGTGTCCTTCAAAGTCAATTAACAATCCCAGTCTTGACAACTGCGTTCTGTATGGGAGCTATGGTGTAAATCAGTCGATATGTACCACCCCTGGGATTACTCAAAGCCCAAATGAATTTGCCGGAGCGCCTTTGAGCAAAGACCAGGTGCCGCAGCCCGAACGGACTTTACTGATTGTGGACTGTGGTTACAGCGTCACAAACTGGTGGCACGCGACGGACATTCCTCCCGATCCTCTGGATGGTGCTCGGGGAGATGGCACGGCCTATATACCCGGGCTTAGGATCAATGAAGACAAACATCTGATGCCCGGCCAGGACCGGGATGCGATTGAGGGTCGTCATCCGAATAAAACAGTCAATGTGGGTTTCGTCGGGGGAAATGCCGGTCGAAAAGAAGCGGATGATTTGTTTGTTGAGAAACGACTTGAGGGTTATAAAGACAAAAGTCCTCTTTGGATTCCGGAGTGAAATAGCTTAGGGAAAAGCGTTGTCAACGTCGGCTTGTATTTCGCTATCGCTCATCTGTTCAACGACTACTTTCGATATTAATGTGTACTCACCATTTTCTGATGTCTTACGGTAGTATTCAGTCTTGATTGGGAGGTTTGTCTGGGGATCAATATAAAACCGCTTCCTAAAAGTTAACGGCACACCACTTGCGGAAGTATCTGTCCATACTAAATCAAAAACCTCGCTGCTTTCATTGGTCGTGATCATATCATTGCCTGTTGCGCGGTTCCACGTTGTTCCTTCTTGGGCTTCGGACAAACGTGCAAAGGGCAGAAGATGTAAATACGCGGCAATGTTTCTTTCGATATTATCTTGTTTATTATCCGCAAGTACACTCTGTTCAACTAAATCGCTGCCTAATGTCCGTACTTTCTGTAGTTCATTCCTAAAGTCTGATAGGTCATATTTTTCCGTATTCTTATACATATATAAACTCAAAGATCGGGAAAACCATGTTTCCTCAGTTATTGTTGCTTCATTGCCTGAATAGAAGTAGGTTGAGACATGGAGATTTCGAGCTTTATTGATGGCCGAGTTCATCTGGTCCCAGGAGTCAGCTTCGACGGTGGGTTCGTTGACCATCAGCCCGAGACCTATGATAATAACCGCGGCGGCGGCTACACCGGCTTTGAGCAAGGTTTTGATTCTTGGCGACGAGGTTGTCCGTCTCAGTCGTTCGGTGAAATTGATCGTTTTGCTTTGTCGCGTATCGGCTGTAACGGGTTCGTCCACGTGATAGACGGAGACAACGCCGGATTCGGATCGCTCGGTAATCTTCTCGATTGTCTTGAGAAGCTCTTGCACTTTCGCCAGGCATGCCGGGCATCCGCCCAGATGGGACGCGAGAGGCTCACGAAATTCGGCATATTCGTCATCGGTCGGATCGATCCCGTAAGGTATGGCATAATCGAAGATATCGCTGGGTAAAAGCGCTTTGCAGGGGATGTCGGCTGGGTCCATTTTACCGTCCGATAACTCCAGGAGCAACTTTTCCCGATGTCCGAACAGTTCCCTTCGGCAATCGGGGCAGGTGGACAGGTGCTTAAGCGTTTCGGCGTTCGTTCGGTCGAAGCCCATGGACGCGACGTCCGGGATGGCTTGCCGGGCCTGCGAGCAGTCTACCGTATTTTCGGCGGGCGTCTGGGCCAATAGCTGGCCTAAACGACATAACTGTTTATGCGTCAGGTGCAAATCCTCCAGGGTATGGAGATCGTCCCGACAATCCCGGCACTCCTTAATATGTTCGGTAATCGGAGTGGGGATCGTTATGCGGATAACCGGATCGGCCAGACTGGCGAGAAAGGGTTTGACCGTATGACATGTGACCGGTTCGTTAACGTAAGAAAAATGAAATTTCAGCAAGGATGTAATGGCGGTATTCCGACGGTTTATCTGATTGTCGTGCGTGTTCTTTGCGTTCGAAAGCAGCGTGCCCAACCGATGAATCTCCGTCTGGCAATCCGGGCAGTTGTTGATGTGGCGCAACGTGCATTCGGGAATGCCCGTCTTGGTTTCCTCATGCAGGAAATCATAGAAATACAGCCGGGCGCTCATACAATTGGAGTAGGGATTTTGAGAGATCATCCAACAAGACCTTTATTCTTATTTGGGATTATTCGGCGAATTCTTTTCGTCGCAACAGAAAGATAATGAGACACCGTTCTTTTGGACAATCGGAGGGCTTTGGCCGTATCCGCAGTGCTGAGGCCGTCACCACAACGCTTAGAAAAAACCTTTGCCTCATGTTTAGGCAAATGATTTTGAATTAAACGTAACATTCTTTCTGTTTCTTCCACATGGACCATCATATCCTGCGGATTTTCCTGTGTAAATTGATGTTTGTAAATATACGCGTATTTTTGAGCGTTGTTTCGACGATTCCGGGATCGGCGCGAGAAATCGATCACGTCGTTCGTAACCGCCTTGTAAAGGTATCTTTTGACGTCTTTAATATACGGAGGAATGGGCTTGCGTACAAGCGAAACGAAAAAATCCTGAAAGATGTCGTTTGCCTTGGATTGATCGTCAACATTAAAACGGATCACGGCAAGGATATCGTCGCCATATTTGCCAAAAACCTCCGCAGCCAATCCTACTCTCTTGTGGACTTCTTTCCCATTGTTTCCGCCTGAGATGCTGTTATCAGCGTCAGACATTCCGATTTTTTCCCAAAAAAGCCACTATCGGCAATTCAAATAATCGCCCGGCTAACATCGCTTCGTCCTGAAGTACATCATCGCCGCAAAACCAATTTATTCTATACTGTTCCCGGGAGCAAGTCAACGTTTGAGTCAAGAAAAAATGCGCTCCTATTCAAAGTTGGTCGTTTGTGTTTTCGTAAATCGTATTCATAAAAAGGTTTATGAGTCACCCCAAAAGACGGGGTACTCATTTTATTTTACTATCCTGGATAAAGAATCTGAACCGTTGAAATTAGTATTGCTGTTTTTCTGAAATGTTGTTAACAAGTACGCCGATGTCGAAGAAAAAGAAGCCATATCGTGTTTTCGTTAGCGCGGCTGAGCCGAGTGCGGACACGCACTGTGCGGGCTTGATCCGGGCACTACGCCAAAAGGATGAGGAAATGGAGTTTTTTGGCGTTGGCGGGCCGAAAATGAAAGAAGCCGGCTGCCAACTGCTGGAAAACACCGTTGACCGGGCCGCAATGATTTACAAAGCCTTCAGTCAGGTGGCTCGTTACTACAAGCTCATAAGACGCATCAATCATTTTATAAGAACAAGTGATGTTGATCTCGTTATTGTCTGTGATTCACCTTCCTTTAACTTCCACGTAGCCAAGGCGGCGAAAAAGGCAGGCGTCAAAACTCTTTTTTACGTAGCGCCTCAGCTTTGGGCCTGGGGCGGCTGGCGCATCGGTAAACTCCGCAGATGCTCTGACAAGCTCTGTTGCCTGCTCCCCTTCGAGGAGGATTGGTTTGGGAGGCGAGGCGTGGATGCCGTTTTCGTAGGCAATCCGCTCCTGGATCAATTGCAGATCGACTTGGCCCATCATGAAAGATATACCCATTTCGATGTGAATAAGGCTCGATTTGCTCTTATGCCGGGTTCTCGTCCGGCCGAGATCGATTCCCTCTGGCGGCCGATGCAGCAAATCGCGATACGCATCAAAAAGAAATATCCCGACGTCACATTTATTACCGTGGCGGTCGATTCCGGGCGAGAAGAGATCCTCAAAGCGGCGCAAATTCCCGGTTTCGATTGTCAATACAGTGTGGATTCGGTCTATAAAACCGCCGACTCGGTAGATTTCTCGATTGTCGCCAGCGGCAGCGCCACCCTGGAAGTCGCGGCGGCCGGATGTCCGATGGTTATTATGTATCAATCCAGCAAAATTTTATGGCATTTAGTTGGACGATGGCTGGTCAAAACGAAATACCTTTCCCTGGTGAATATCCTGAGCAGCCGGGGGGCGCCGACGCGTCAAAGCGGCTTTGGCGACGGTGCGCTCGTGCCGGAATTCATGCCCTATTTTACCTCGATTGATCCGATTGTGGCGAGTATCGAGCAGCTTATTGAGAAGAATGGAACATTAGTTCAGGTCAGTCGCGAGCTAACCGAGTTGACATTGCCGTTGGCTCATAAGAAAGCCTGCGAAGAAGTCGCACAGATCGCGATCGACATGCTGCCTTGAAATCAACGCCGTGGGGGGCTTTTCCTATAACTTCCATCGAAATTCTGGAGATTGTTGTTGAGTAAAAATAATCATATTCAAAGCATTAACGTTACCGCGACGTTTGCCTGTCTCGGTGCATTGACATTCTGGTCGTTAGGACCGATCTTCATTAAATATTTAGCCGGGCATCTCGATTCCTGGACGCAAAACCTGCTACGTTACTCTGTCGCAGCTCTTTTCTGGCTGCCTTTTCTCCTTCTTTCGATCAAAACGAAGAGTCTTGACAAAAGGGTCTGGCGGAGGTCCCTTATCCCGGGCATCGCGAATGTGATTATGCAGAGCTGGTGGGCGGCGGCGTTCTATTGTGTCGGTCCGGCTTTTATGGTGCTATTGACAAAAACGAATATCTTCTGGATTGCGGCCTTTTCGCTCATCCTGTTTCCGGAAGAAAGGACGCTAATCAAAAGCAAACGTTTTTGGGCCGGACTCATCTTGTCCGCCATCGGATTAATCGGAGTGATGGTCTATAAGGTCGATCTCGTTGAAGCGAAAACGATCCGGGGGATTATCATCGGCTTGGCGGCGGCCTTCATGTGGGGGGTATATACGGTCTCGGCAAGAATTGCTTTTCGAGAAATCGACTCTCGGCAGGGATTTTCTGTGATCAGTCTCTATACCGTTGCGGGGCTGGCATTGGTTGCACTTCCTTTCGGCAATCTGGAAGACTGTGTACGCCTGGGCGCCTGGCAATGGGCGTGTGTCGTCATTTCCGCCATTTTGGCGATCGCTTTCGCGCACACGCTCTACTACGCCGCCATGAGACGCATCGGGGCCACGATTCCCGCTCTCGTAATACTGGCCCAGCCGATGGTCGTCCTGGGCATCTCCAATGTCGTTTTCAATGAATCCCTGAACGGTATTCAGTTGTTGTGCGGATTGTTATTGTTGGTCGGCGCGGCTCTGGCGATCTGGGCACAGCAGGATCTCAAGAACACCGGATGAGCATCATTTATATCTCATGATCTTTCGGATGACCAAAATCTCCATCGGGCGCGTTTCCTCTGCGAATGTGATGCCGAAAGTTTCTTCGAACCAGGGTCTGAGCGTCTCGAAAGTCTGGGTCTTAAAGTTCGGCATTTCCATTGCGATAGCGATATTTTTGTGGCTCTGACCCGGCCCCGGTCGGTCGGGCAGGTTGGTCTCGTCGATGAATACCGGGCCGGCGGCTTTCTGATCCGGATTGTTCACACGAGTCAGAGTATCGATCAATGTTCCGGCGGTGAACCAGCCCCAACCGACGGGATCAGGCACTGAAACATCGCATGGATCGGGCAATTCTCTGCCGTCATAGGTTGCTATAAAGACTTGGCGCTCCTGCGTTACTTTTTCGATTTCATAGCCCATCTGTTCGAGCATGAACGTGTATCGTTCTTTTGTGGAAATATCATCTTTGTAAACGAAGTCATGATTCATCTCAACAGTGGGCGTTTCGTCCGGCCAGCGCATCAGGCCGGGACCCAGCGGATGGGATCGGAATTGACTCTTCAGATCACCTATAACAACAGTAGCGCTATACCCCTCGTGCCCGGGTAAATTCTTCGGGAACATTATGAATTTGTAGTTTTCATCTGTCTCTTTGGGTATCAACTCCATTTTCTCCGGCAGAGGCTTGTTCTCATATCTTTGTGCAATCTCCTTCAGATGC
>CAYZAT010000018.1:0-23583 GCA_964476475.1 uncultured Pirellulales bacterium | reverse complement strand
GTTTCATCGCCGCTTACGGCACCCTGGCCAACAGCGACGTGAATTTCTGTTTCATTCCGGAAGTACCGCTTGTCCTTGAAGGAGAGAACGGTTTTCTTGCCGCCCTTGAAAGACGATTGGAGCGCAAACATCACGCCGTCGTGGTCATTGCCGAAGGCGCGGGATGGCGAATGGACCGGAACGATAGCACGCACCAAACCGATGCCTCCGGCAACATCGTGCGGGAAGATATCGCTCTGTTCCTTAAGCAAAAGATCACCGAACATTTTCGAGAAAAGGGCATACCGCTCTCATTAAAATACATCGATCCCAGTTATATGATTCGGAGCCTGCCGGCGGACTCGAACGACTCGGCGTTCTGCGTTATGCTCGGTCAAAACGCCGTACACGCGGGCCTGTCCGGCCGAACCAACATGGTCGTAGGGTACTGGAATCAACACTTCGTTCATATCCCGATCTCGCTGACGATCTTGAAAAGGAAGAAAGTCGATCCCCTGGGGCATTTGTGGCAGACCGTTTTGGAAACCACCGGCCAGCCATGCTAAGGTTATCTCCCTTGCAAGTTTGTCTCGCCTTGCTTCACATGCAGTCTCAAAACTTATTCTTTGGGCGGTTCTTGTCTAACGTCCCAAAACGATTTTGTTTACAGCTCATGAGCGTGACAGCTCGATAAAATTTTCCCCAAACGCTCGACACCGGCCATTTTGAGCTGAAAAGTCTTGACTTTCAGTCGCTACTATGGTATCCTATGATTGAGTCGCAGGTGTGATGAAGAGACACACCCGGGGGCTTTCCGCGTTTCTCCGATAAGACCGCGGAGCAAGCGGTTGATAATGTGACTTGTCATACCGAATGCAGGACGTATTCGAGGAGAGGATGAAAGGCCAGGGAGCCGGAGGCGAGGGACTGTTCACGTTGTTCTTTTCAGCAACATTCCCCAGTATCCGGAGGGCGAGTTCTCAGAGTGAATGACCAGGGTTCGGGATAATGATGGGGTGGTTTTTTTCAGAGGAGAAGGACGTCAAAAAAACCGATATTGATGTGTTCTATACCGTGATAGTATGACTGATCTGGGCTGGCTTACCGTTGTCAAGTGAGCTGCCAGCGAGAGACATGGAGGAAATCGTTGTGTTGCCCTCGAGATGAATTTCCGAGAGAAATATGAAAACGATAGTGATCACGAATCAAAAGGGTGGTTGCGGTAAAACAACCACTGCAGTGAACCTCGCCGCCGCTCTCGCTCGCAAAGGCCGAAGAGTGTTGATTGTTGACCTCGATCCCCAAGCCCATGCAACGCTTGGTTTCGGCTACGCGCCGGGCAAACTCAAGAACACGGTTTATCATTCTCTGTCCGGCAAGCGAATCCCAATCTCGAAGGTAATCGCCAAGACGAAGATCAAGGGACTCGATCTGGCGCCGAGCAGCAATTTACTTTCGAAAGCCGAACAGGAACTCACGAGTTTGTCGCGAAAAGAATTCGTTTTGGCCGAGCAGCTCGAGACGATTGGCAAAAATTATGATGATTGCGTGATTGACTGTCCGCCGTCCATCGGCCTGCTGACGTTTAACGCCCTTGTGGCCAGCACGGATGTCATCGTGCCCGTTCAGGTGCATTATTACGCCCTGGAAGGACTCAAACAATTGCTCGAAACCGTGAAACTGACTCGAAGGCGATTCTATCCGTGCTCTGTGAAAATCAAGGGCATTCTCCTGACGTTTGTTGAAGCCGAAGTCCTCAGTCAGCAAGTCGAGCTCCAGATGCGACAGTTCTTCGGAGACCTGGTTTTCGATACGGTCATCCACAACACCATCAGCCTGGCGGAAGCGCCCAGCGCGGGCGAGCCGATTTTCACCTATGCGCCGGAAAGCGCCGGGGCGGATGAATACCGGTCGTTGGCCGACGAGGTTGAGAACGGTCATTACAAAAGAAAACGCGTTGTCCCGACGGAATTGCCGGCCGTGACCGACCGCGCAAAATATGTGTCGAACGCCGCCGCGATTAAGGAAGCACAGGCAAAGGAAAGAGACTATATCAAGAAACTGGCCGATGCGGAAGAAAAGCTGAAGGCGGAAGCGGAAGCGCGATCCAAGGCTGAAAAAGAAGCGCGCGCCGAGGCGGAACGACGTGCTCAGGCCGAAGCCAGGGCCCAGGCGGAAGCCAAGGCATTAGCCGAAGCCCAAGAGGAACTCAAGGCCGAAATCGAAGCCAAATCCAAAGCCGAGAAAGAAGCGCGCGCGGAAGCGGAGCGTCGCGCCCAGACGGAAGCGAAAGCCCAGGCCGAAGCCGCAGCGCGAGCCGAAACAGAGAAGAAGTTAAAGGCCGAAGCCAAGGAATTGGCCAAACTTGAGGCCAAAGCCAGGGCCGAGGCCGGGACGGAAGGTGCGGCCATCGCCGAGGCCGAAAAGAAAGCCAAATTATATGCCGATGCGCTAAGGCAAGCGGAGCAGAAACTCAAGGCGGAGACCGAAGCCCGCGCCAAAGCCGAGCAGAAGGCACAGAAAGAAGCCAAACGCCGGGAAGAAGCGGAAGCCAAGGCACAGGCCGAAGACAGGGGATTGACGGCGGCACAGCAAAAGCTCAAAGCGGAATCCGAAGCCCGCTCCAGGGTCGAGCAAAAGGTGAAGGAGGAAGCGCAACATCGAACGCAAGCCGAAGCGAAAGCTCAAACGGAAGCGAAAGCCTTAGCTGAGGCATTGGAAAAGCTCAAGCTGGAAAGAGAAGCCCGGTCCCGAATCGAACAAAAAGTGCATGAGGAGGCTGAGCGTCGAGCGGAAGCCGAGGCCAAAGCCCAGGAGGAAGCCAAAGCACTATCCGAAGCCCAGGAAAAACTCAAAGCGGAAATTGAAATCCGTTCCCGAATCGAAAAAAGAGCGAAGGAAGAAGCTCAGCGTCGGGCCCAAGCCGAAGAAAAAGCCCAGGTCGAAGCCAAAGCGCTCGCCGAAGCGAAAGACAAGCTCAAGGCCGAAACACAAGCTCGGTCCAAGGTCGAACAGAAAGCAAAGGAAGAGGCCCAGCGTCGTGTCCAGGCCGAAGAAAAAGCCCAGGCCGAAGCCCGGGCCTTAGCCGAAGCGAAAGAAAGGCTGAAGGCGGAAGTGAACGCCCGATCCAAAGCCGAGAAGACCGCGATGGCGGAAGCTCAGCAACGCGCTCAAGCGGAAGAGAAGGCCCGGAAAGAAGCGAACGCGCTGGCCGAGGCGGAAAAGAAACTCAGGGCCGAAGTCGAAGCCCGGTCCAGAGCAGAACAGGAGGCGCGCGCCGAGGCCGAACGGCGTGCCGAAGCGGAAACCCGAGCCCAGGCGGAGGTGGCCGCGCGAGCCGAAGCAACGGAAAAACTCAAAGCCGAGGCTGAAGAACTGGCCAAACTCGAGGCCGAGGCCAAGGAGGAAGTGGGCGTCGATGCCGCGGCATTAGCTGAAGCGCGACGGAAAGCCAGATCCTATGCGGAAGCCCTGACACAAGCAGAAGAAAAATTACAGGCGGAGGCTCAAGCGAGGCTTCGGGCCGAACAGGCGGCCCAGGGAGAGGCCCAACACCGAACGCAAGCTGAAGCCAAAGCCCTCGATGAAGGCAAGGCTCTCAAAGAGGCCGAAAAAAGACTCAAAGAAGAAATCGAAGCCAGATCGAAAGCCGAGGAACGAGTACAAACAGAGGCCGAGCGGCGTGCCGAAGCGGAAAAGAAAGTGAAAGCCGAGATAACCGCTCTGGCGGAAGCACAAGAGAAGCTGAAAGCCGGAGCCGAAGAGCTTGCTCGACTCAAAGCCGAAGCTGCGACATTGGCTGAGGAGCAGAAGAAAACCAAGGCATACGCCAAAACCCTGGCAAAGACAGAAGATAAATTAAAGGAAGAAATCGAGGCAAGGTCCAAGGCTGAAAAGCACGCAAAAACGGAGGCCAAACAACGCGCCAATGCTGAGAAACAGGCGAAGTCGGAGGCCGCGGCCCGTGCCAAGGTTGAGCAACAACTGAGGGAGGAAGCTGAGGACATCGCCAAACTTGAGGCTGAAGCAGAGGCCGAGAGAAAACGCCTTGCCGAAGTCAAGGCGGAAGCCGGTGCGGGCGCGGCCGCCCTGGCAAAAGCCCAGGAGAAGGCAACGCAATACGGCAAAGCTTTAGCCGAAGCGAAAAAGCAGATCAAAGCGGAATCTGATGAACGAGCGAATGCCGAACGGGCGGCCCGAGAGGAATCGCAGCATCGGATCAAAGCAGAGAAACGTGCTCAGGCCGAGGCAAAAGCGTTGAAAGAGGCCGAAGCGAACCTCCAGGCCGAGGCCAAAGAACGCGCTCGTGTCGAGGCTGAAGTGACCGCTTTAGCTGAAGAGCAGAAAAAAGCTAAACGGAACGCCAAGGCGCTTTCCGAAACGAAAAAGAAACTCAAAGCGGAAATAAACGCCCGCACTCAAGCCGAACAAGAAGCGCAAAACGAAGCCCAGCGCCGGGCGAAAGCGGAAGGACAGGCCCAAGCGGAAGCCCAGGCCCTTCAGAAAGCCCAAAAGGATCTCGAGGCCGAAATTGAGGCGAGATCCAAAGCTGAGAAGAAAGCGCGCGCCGAGGCGAAGCAGCGGGCCAAAGCGGAAACCAACGCCCAGGCCGAAGCCAAAGCACGGGCGGAGACCGAAGAGAAACTCCTGGCTGAAGCCAAAGAACTCAGAGAGCTTGAGGCGAAAGCCCGAGCGGAAGCCCAGGCTGAAGCCGCGGCGAAAGCCGAAGCTCAGGAAAAAGCCAGAAACTACGCCAAGGGCCTCAAGGACGCAAGAGAATTGCTCAAGGTTGAAACGGCGGCCCGGGCCCGAGCGGAACAGGACGCTCATGCGGAGGCTCAACGTCGGGAAAAAGCCGAAACCCAGGTTCAGGCCGAAGCCAAAGCACTGGCTGAAGCAGAAAAGAGATTAAGGTCTGAATCTGAGGCGAGAATAAGAGCGGAGAATGAGGCCCGTTCGGAAGCCAAGAGGCGTTTGGAAGCCGAAGCCAATGCCCAGGCGGAAGCGGCGGCCAAAGGAGAAGCCCAGGAGAAGGCCATTACCTATGCTAAAACGCTAAGTGAAACAGAAAAATCGTTGAAGGCGGAAGCCCAGCGTCGAGCCCAGGCGGAACAGGAAGCGCGGGCGGAGGCGGAGCGTCGGGCCCAAGCGGAAGCGCAGGCTCAGGCCGAAGCCAGAGCATTGCTGGAGGCAGAGGAGCGACTGAAGGCTGAGATTGACGCCAAGTCCAAAGCGGAGCAGGAAGCGCGGGCGGAGGCGCAGCGCCGGGCTAAAGCGGAGGCCCAGGCCCAGACTGAAGCCAGAGCACTCCAGGAAATCGAAGAACGACTCAAGACTGAAATTGACGCCAAATCTAAAGTCGAACAGGAAACACGGGAAGAGGCGCAACGCCGTGCCGAGGCCGAAGAGCGTGCATTGACCCAAGCCATAGCCCGAGCGGACGCCGAAAAAGAATCCAAAATTGAAGCTATGGAGTTGATCCGCCGTGAATCCGAGGCTCGTGCTGAAGCAGAGGCCGAAGCCGCGGCCAAGGCCCAGGCCGAAGCCAAAGCCAGTACGTATGCCAAGGCACTCACCGAAGCGGAGAGGAAGTTCCAGGCGGAGGCCAAAGCACGAATTCGAGCCGAGCGAGAGGCGCAAGTCGAGGCGGAATTCAGAGCGGACGCCGAAAAGAAAGCCCGAACCGAGGCCGCCGCCCGAGCGGAAGCTGAAAAGAAATCCAACGCCGAGGCTGTGGAACTGGCGAAACTCCAGGCCGAGGCTCGCGCCGAGGCCAAGGCCCAAGCCAAGGCCGAAGCCGTTCGACGCGTTTTGCATTCACGGGCGCTGAAAGTGGCCGTCTTCTCGGCGATCGGTATCGTGACGGCGGTGATCGTGGTCCTTCTTGCCATTAACATGACGAATGCCCGGCCGACGGCCGTGGCCGATAGCGCCGCTATCGAGGAAGATACGCCGATGTTGATCGCTCTAACGGGGATCGACCGAAACAAGAACGACCAGTTGTCGTACAGTATCATTACGGGTCCTTCGCACGGACGCTTAAGCGGTGTCGGTGCCAGTTTGACCTATACACCCGATTTGAATTATAGCGGACCGGATAGTTTTACTTACAAAGTGAGCGATGGCAAGGTGGACAGCGATCCGGCAACGGTCACTCTTTCCGTCCTGGCCGCGAACGATCCGCCATTGGCGAAAACGCAGTCAGTGACGACGAAAGTGGACAAGTCTGTTTCGATCAATCTGACAGCAGAGGACGTCGATAGTGATACACTGAACTATTCGATTTTCACACGACCGAGCCACGGGCAGATCGCAAGTGATTCGGACTTTGAAACGACCGGGAAACTTTACTATACGCCCAGGGCCCATTTCACGGGCGAGGACAGTTTCTCGTTCACCGCCAGTGACGGTACGGCCGACAGTGCGCCGGCGACGATCTCTATCAATATCACCCCGAATCGTCCTCCGATGGTCAACCTCCAATCGGTGATTGTCGCGGAGGATTCGAGTGGAACCATCCGTCTGACAGGGAGCGATCCGGACGGCGATGATGTGACCTACAGCGTCGTCACGGAACCGTCTCAAGGCCGATTAACCGGGGCGCCCCCAAACCTGACGTACATAGCGAATTCAGACTTTAACGGACGAGATACCTTCACGTTCAAGGCAAACGACGGCAAGGCCGACAGCGGTCTTGGAACCGTGACGATTGAAGTCACGCCTGTGAACGATCCGCCGATGGCGAATACGAAAAATATCATCGCCTCGGAGGATTCACCTGCATCCATCGTCCTGACGGGTATAGATCCGGATGGAGATCCCTTAACCTACAGTATCATCACGAAGCCCTCTCACGGATCGTTGAGCGGGACCGAACCGAACTTGATCTATACGCCGAATCCCGATTTCAACGGTCAGGACAAGTTCTCGTTCAAAGTCAACGATGGTATCATCGACAGCGAACCCGTGGAGGTACTGATACGCGTTGCGGCCGTGGAGGATATTCCGAGAGCCCAACACGAGATTGTGAAGGTTGCAGAGGATACGAGCTCACCGATTACCCTCAAGGCGGACGATCCCGACGGCGATGGATTGACCTTCAAGGTCATCGAGGCCCCAAGCCGGGGTAAGCTGGACGGCACGGCTCCGGACCTGACCTACACGCCCGATCCGAACTTCAGCGGAGAGGATCGTCTGGTCTTTATCGCCGGCGACGGCAAGGCCGACAGCGAACCCGCAACCGTATCCATCACGGTCACACCGGTGAATGACATGCCGGTCGCCCATGCCGGCCGCTTCACAACATCGGAAGACGCACCGGTACAAATCGTTCTGGCCGGAACCGATCCGGAAGGCGATCCGCTGACCTGCAATATTGTTGAAAAGCCGTCCAACGGAGAGTTGAGCGGAACAGAGCCGAATTTGATCTACACGCCGAATCCCGATTTCAACGGGCAAGACGAATTCACGTTCATCGTTCGCGACGGTGTCGTCGATAGTATGCCGGCGAGGGTTTCCATTCGCGTGACCGCGGTCGAAGATGCGCCGATAGCCAAAGAAATGAACGTCAATCTGGAAGAAGATGCGTCCTTGCCGATCACTCTAACGGGAACTGATCCGGATGGCGATCCGCTCACTTACAGCCTGGTCGTCGATCCGAATCATGGAACTTTGAGCGGTGAAGCACCCAACCTGATTTATACGCCCGATCCGGACTTCAGCGGGGTGGACGGTTTCCGCTATGTCGTCAGTGACGGCGGCGCTCAGAGCAAACCGGGTATGGTCACGATATCCGTGACGGGAACGAACGATCCGCCCGCCGCCGAGGATGATAGTATCACGACCCAGGAGGACCAGCCGGCAATCATCAACGTCCTGGCCAACGATCATGAGATGGACGATGAGACGCTCAAGATAAACCGCGTCACGCAAGGCACGAACGGTTCGGTGACGATCAATGCGGACGGCACACTGACGTATAAGCCGAAGGCGGAGTTCCATGGGGACGATCAGTTTACCTATACCGTCATCGATCAGGGAGGCGAAACGGATACCGCGACAGTGAAAGTCGTCGTCTTTGAGGTCGATGATCCTCCGACGATCACATCCCAACCTGCAACGACGGCGATGATGCATATGCCGTATGTGTATAATGTGGTCGCCAGCGATCCCGATGGAACGGACGAGCTTCTCTACTCCCTGACCGTTCAACCCACGGGCATGACGATCAATTCGTTAACCGGGCGGGTCGAATGGACGCCGACCGAAGTCCATAACAACACGTCTCATCGCGTGGAGGTTAAGGTGGTCAACAGCCGGGATATCTCGGCCTTCGGGACACAGGCATTCAGCATCAACGTAAAACCATCTCCGCCTAAAAACGCCACACTGGCCGTGGCGAACGGATACGATTCCAGCAGCAGGAAATCATTGACGGCGGCCGGCACGACGGGGATCGTCCAAGCCAGTGATGATAAGTATCAGGGCATATCCGGAGGGAGCTATATCGCCTATGATTTTGCGGATATATCGATCCCGGCCAACGCGACGTTGGCATCGGTTGTGGTCTGTGTGGAACATTACGAGGAAGGATCGATGGCTCCCGGAAAAGTTCAATGGACCGTGGGAACAAACTGGCCGGAGGATCCGGAGGTGTGGATCTCGGCGAAGGCGCCGACGCGAGCAGGAAAACTACGAAAATCCGTGGATTCCTGGGATGTAACGAGTTTCGTCGATATGCCTGAGAAGCTTCGCGCTCTCCAGGTCAAAGTCGAAAATAATGATATCGGGGCTCAGAAAAAGACGATGATCGACCATATCTACTTGAAGGTCGAGTGGGACTTTGCCGCTTCTGTTCCCACCGCCGCCCCCGTTCAGGAGAAGGTTGTTCCGGATACGGGGCTCGTTCGATATGGTCCGGGCTCTTAGTTAAGGGTGGAAACGATGACGGGCCTTTTCCGTAAGGATCGGGAGTGATTTTACTGTTTTCGGCGTAAAAAAAGAGATTCGTGGCGTCGATTTCGACATAATGTATCAAATCCGAGAGATTGGGACGGAAAATTAAAGGAATTCCTGAATTTTGTTTTTGACATTTTGAGGGGAATCCATTATAGTAGTGGGGTGAGAAGGGTGTTGAGAAGAATGAAGGTCTGAGCTGTTTTATCCTCATTTTTTCTCGCGTTGCTATTCCTCTTCTGACAATCGTGCAAACTACGAACAACGTATTCGCCCGAAAGGACAAATAATGGCAGAATATCAAGCAGGTTTGCACAAGGATGTGGCATCGATTTTCCAGGGAATTTGGGATCCAACAGTCGACAATACCGAGCAGTCTTTTGCACCAACGGGGGCCAATCGGGTCGTGTATCATATGGGACCCCGAGCCGACTCCACGAAATACCGGGAGCCGAAGCTTTCATCGATGGCAAAGGCGTTGAGTGAAGTGCCCGGTCACATTTTCTCCCTCAAATCAAGACGCGAGAAGAAAAGACTATCATCGATATCCAAGCACTTGATCATTAACAATACGACAGGCTAAAAAAGCCTCCATTTGTCGGATCATAGAGTCTTTTTCCTGTTTTTTTGTGACAGGAGTAAGAGGACGTCTCATTTTTTTCTCACGTCGCATTAAGTGCGCTTTCATTGAATGGGCTTCGATTTTTGGCCAGAAGTCCCATAATAGAGTTGCTCCATTTCGTTATCCTTAGTCTTCGATCTCAATTCGTGTCATAATGCGAGTTATCGGCCGACCCCCTGTCTTGATTTTCTTCCCGGAGACGCTCCGCTTGCTCGTGTAAAAACCGACAACAGCATTGACATCACACAAAAGAAACCATAGAATATCCGTTTCGTAAAATGTTCTGATTCGGTATCGTCACCGGTCGGATTTGAAAGGGAGCTTTATGCAGGTTTCAGGAGATTGCGAGATGGATAATCCAACGTCAAGAACGAAACGAATGGTACTCGCCTTGGCTGTTATCATCATGAGTCTATCTTCCCTGGGGACAGGCGCCGCGTCTTCCAAGCGGGAAGAAAAGCCTGAATTTCCACCGTTGAGTGAAGTGACCAAAGGGTATGAACAAGTCGTTTCGACAGCGGACGGCGCCAGAAGTTTCTATACGATTTGGATTCGCAAAAAAGACGGCCAGATGCTCGCCGCCCTGCCATCGGGATACGAGAGAACGAAGACGTTCATTGCCATGACCGTGGCCAGCGGGGATTCCTTCGCCGGTTTGCAGGCGGGGGACATGTACGTGTATTGGAAACGGTATGACAAGCGCATGGCGCTGATCGAGCCGAACATTGAAATCAAATCGACCGGCGATCAGGAATCGAAAGATTCTATCGAGCGCCTGTTCACGGACCGCGTGATTCTGGACGTTCCGATTGTCACCATGTCGGGCGGTTCTCCCGTGATCGATATGGACGCCTTACTGGTTGGTCAGGCGAGCAAGTTCTTTGGTTCCCGCCTTCGGGCAAGTTCGAGACTGATCAAAATCGCTAAAGCGAAGGCGTTTCCGAAAAACGTGGAATTAGCCTTTGAAATCCCCACGCAAAACGGGCGACTGCAGACTCTTCACTATTCCATCAGTGAAATCCCCGGCCGGGGCAGCTATCGGCCGCGGAAAGCGGACGAGCGCATCGGCTACTTTACGACCGGTTACCAGGACTATGGCAAGTTCGAGGACCCGGAGACCCGGGTACGCTACATCACGCGCTGGAACCTGGAAAAAGCCGATTCCTCGCTCAAGCTCAGCCCGCCCAAGAATCCGATTGTTTTTTATATCGAGCATACCACCCCGGTGCGCTATCGCCGATGGGTCAGGGAAGGGATCTTGTATTGGAACAAAGCGTTCGAAAAAGTCGGCATCTCCAACGCGATCGAAGTGTATTATCAGGACGCCCGGTCGCGCGCTCATATGGATAAAGACCCGGAAGACGTCAGATACAATTTTATCCGCTGGCTCAGCAATAACGTCGGCGTAGCGATCGGTCCGAGCCGAATCCATCCTGAGACGGGCCAGATCCTCGATGCGGATGTCGTCCTCACCGATGGCTGGATTCGCCACTTTTGGTCGCAATACAAAGAGATCATGCCCCAAATCGCTATGGAAGGGATGGGACCTGAGACCCTGGCGTGGTTGCACGATCATCCGAATTGGGATCCCCGCATCCGCTTAGCCCCCCCCTCTCAACGCGGCTATCTCCGGGAAGAGTTAGCCAAGCACGGCCACCTGCCTCATGGAGGACATCCGCTTACACAAGTGAATACCGATCTGATCGGAGATGACGAGTATGACGGCCTGGTGGGGCGAACGTGCCAGCTTAACGGGCTGTGTACGTTAGCGAATGGAAAAGCATTTGACGTGGCCATGTTCAGAATGCAATTGGCGTTGATGGGCGACGAATCGGGTGAAGAAGAGAACGGCAAGGATAAGGAGGACAAAGAGGAAAAAAAGAAGGACGAAGAAGAAAAGGACAAAGAAAAGAAAAAAGAAAAGGAATCGATGATCGACGGCATACCCGAGTCGTTCATTGGTCCTTTGTTAGCTGATCTGGTGTGCCACGAAGTGGGTCATACGCTGGGTTTGAGACATAATTTCAAGGCATCGAGCCTTTATACGATGGCCCAGATCAACAGCAAAGAACTCAAAGGGGCACAACCTCTGGCGTCTTCGGTGATGGATTATATGCCGGTCAACATGAATCTTCAAGACGGCGAGGTCCAGGGGGATTATGCCATGATCGGTGTCGGCCCCTACGATATCTGGGCGATTGAATATGGATACACACAAAAAGAAAGTGACCTCAAGGGCATCCTGAGTCGCGTCGCCGAACCGGAGCTGCAATACGGCACCGATGAGGACACCTTCGGTCCCGATCCCTATGCCCGCCGGTATGATTTCAGCAAGGAGCCGCTCGATTACGCCCATAACCAGATGCGGATCGTGCGTCACAATCGAGAGCGAATCATCGATAAACTCGTGAAGGACGGCGATAGCTGGTCCAAAACTCGCCGGGCGTACGAGACGACGCTCGGAATGCAAATGCGGGTGGTCAGTATGATGGCCAACTGGCTCGGCGGCGCCTTCGTGTATCGGGACAAGAAGGGTGACAAGGGCGATCGCCTGCCCATCGAGGTCGTGCCGGCCAAAAAACAACGGGATGCCCTCACCTTCGTCATTGAACATACATTCAAGGATGAGGCGTTCGGTCTGAGCAAGGATCTCTTACGCCGGATGACCGTGGATAAATGGCTGGATGATATGTCCTCGTTTCTGGATGATCCGACCTGGCCGATTCACGACAGGATCCTGGGCGTTCAGGTCTATGTCCTCGCCCGGTTGATGTATCCGACGACGCTTCGACGAGTGTACGATAACGAGTTTTTAGTGCCGACGGATGAAGATGCCCTGACATTGCCGGAATTGCTGGATACGGTTTGCAATGCCGTTTGGAGCGAATTGGACAAGCAACCGGGCAAGAAATATACCGCCCGTCAGCCGATGATTTCCAGCCTGAGACGCAATTTGCAGCGCGAGCATCTGGAACTCATGATCGACTTGACCAAATCGGATTACTATGGCACGACGGCTTACAAACCCATCGCCACGTTGATCGTCGAAAAACTCCGCCAGCTCAAAGAGGCCAAGATCAAGCACATGCTGGATACGTACGATGAAAATCTCGATCCGTACACGCGGGCTCATTTGAAAGATGCCGGCATGCAGATCGAAAAGGCCCTGGATGCTCAGTATATTTATAAGCAACTCTAATTGAAGAAGACATTTGGAAAGGAGCGGAAATGAAATTAGTGAAGAAAGTGTTGTGCACGTCATTTTTAGCGTCGATCTTGTTGTGCGGGCCGGTGAAGGCAAAACAGTGGACGGTTCTCAAAGGCGGCGATGGCCCGGGCAAGGGCCGGCACATCGTCTTTCTTGTCGGCGATGAGGAGTATCGCTCGGAAGATTCCATGCCGCAGCTCGCCAAAATACTGGCGGCCCGCCACGGCTTCAAGTGCACCGTGCTTTTTGCTCTCAACAAGGAAACCGGCGAAATCGACCCCAAAACGCTCGATAATATTCCCGGCCTCCACCTTCTTGAGACGGCGGATCTGATGGTCATGTTCCTGCGTTTTCGAGAATTGCCCGACAACCAAATGAAGTGTATCATCGATTATACCAATTCCGGCAAGCCCATCGTCGGGTTTAGGACATCCACCCACGCATTTTTCTACAGGAAAAACAAAAACAGCCCTTATGCCAAGTACAGCTTCCGGGATAAAGAATTTGATGGCGGATACGGGCGCCAGGTTTTCGGCGAAACCTGGATCAACCACTACGGCCACCATCAGGTAGAGAGTACTCGCGGCCTCATCGCCGAGGGGATGAAGAACCACCCCATCGTCAGGGGCATCGACGATATCTGGGGCGAGTCCGATGTCTATGGCCTCACGACGTTACACGGCGACTGCAAGCCCCTGATTATGGGCCAGGTGCTTTCGGGTATGAAGCCGGCGGACAAGCCGAATCCCGACAAGAAATTAGTGCCGGTCGCCTGGACCAAGACATACACGGGCGAAAAAGGTAAGACGTCGCGCATTTTCACAACAACCATGGGACACTCGTTCGATTTCAACAGCGAAGGCTTCCGTCGCCTTGCCGTGAACGCCTGCTACTGGTCTATGGGTATGGAGGATAAAATTCCCGCCAAGAGCAATGTCGATTTCGTCGGCCACTACCACCCGAACAAGATCGGCATGGGCAAGCACCAGACGGGCCTGAAACCTTCGGACCATGAACTGAAGTAAAAGGGTGGAAGCCCCATCTCAAAGGGATTGAAATGTAGATGTCCGGCTGGCACTCGGCGATGACGGATTTTCTGCTTTGTCATTCCCGCGAAGGCGGGAATCCATAAATGAGTCATCTGGGTTTCGCATCAAGTGCGGAATGACATAACCTATTTGCTTTTTTACTTCGATCCGACAGAGTACAAGTGCGAAAAAGTCCTTACGTACATTCTCCCGCCTGAAATGGCCGGGCTGGAGTGGCACTTTTCGCCCAGGGCATTGATCGCCAATAGCTCGTAACTCTCCGCGGCCTTGGCTACGACCACGTCGCCCGTTATCGTGATACAGTATAACTTACCATCCGCCCAGACCGGTGAACCAAAGAATTTCTTCGCGGGCCGTTCCCGCCAGAGACGTTCGCCGGTTGCGCTTCGTAGGCAGGTGACATAACCGAGGTCATCAAACATGAACAGCAAACCGTCCTTGGCGATACACGTCGGGACATACGGCATGAAATGGTCGTCGAACTTATACGCTTGGCCGGGCTGGACGGAACCGTCGCTTGAGCCGGGCCGAACGGCGATCAGGCGTTTTCCTCGGCCGAAGTCGCCGTTTGTTCCGATGATAAGGCTGTCCGAAATAACAAGGGAAGCCACAACCCGGCTGCTGAAGGCGTCGGGCACTTCCCATATCACCGTACCCTTGTCGGGATCAACGCTCGTTAGACCGTGTGAATGGCTGGCAAAAAGAAGCTGAGGCTTCTTGTCAGGAGAATAGACGCAAGGCGTCGAATAGGACGTTTTCGTGCTGGTTTGTCGTTCCAGCGTCCAGAGCATTCGACCGGTTTTACGCCGGACGGCGGTCCAGGCGCTCTTCGCGTCCGTGTTTCGACTCTCATGCTCGCGACTGAAAACGACCCTATCACCTATCACGATGGGAGAGCTGCCCGCTCCGTGCTGGTTCTGCACGCCTTCAAAAGTGCGTTCCCAGACCTTCTTGCCCTCGTGGTCCAGGGCGACAAGAATGGTTTCATTCTTTGTGGGCCATAGAACGTACACATGGTCGGCATCGACCGTCGGCGTCGCAGAAGCGTAACTGTTGAGCGTATTGACCCGATACTTGGCCAGCTTGAAATCTTTTCGCCAGGCGACCCGCCCATCGGAAACGCGCAGAGCCAGCAATATACCGAGATTGGCCTGTTGGTCTCCGGTCGTGACGAACACCTTATCTTCCCAAATCACCGGGGAAGAATGTCCCCCTCCCGGCAGTGTGATCTTCCAGTTGTAGTCGGATGGAGTCCATTTAGCGGGAATCGTCGTCGCATCGCTGATCCCCTGCCCGTTGGGACCGCGGAACCGCGTCCATTCTTGTCCCTGGGATACTACCGCCGACAGAACCACCAGCAGAAAGATGCCCACCCTAAACCGCTTGACGGTCTTTGCCAGCGTCTTTCGTAATTCCATCATGTGTCTCCAGTTTTGTTAAATTATATGTGGGAAGTGTACGATGTCATTCTGAACGAAGCGCCGCGAAGTGAAGAATCTCATTTCTTCGCTCCGATCCCAGATGCTTCGCTTCGCTCAGCATGACAAGAGTGAGAATTAAAACTTCTCACATAAGCCTTTAGCTTCAGCCGGTCCACGTATTACCCGTTGAGCACCCAGCCTTTTCGATACGTCTTTCGGATATATGGTTCTGCCTCAGGACAGTTTGTGACTTTCATATTTCTGGAGTCATATTCGAGGTTCTTGCCGACCCGGTACGCCACGAGCGCCAGCATGTTATGCTCGATCAGGGCGCCGGAATAATCGAAGTTGCACGTGGTTGGCTTGCCCGTTTTGCATGCGATGATCCATTCCTGGTGATGACCGAGCGACGGCGGTATGAGATCGTCGGGCTTGGGCGAGGTGTAGTGCGTCATATCACTAACACGCTGCCGGGGCATGAGAACCCGGAGATTGTAGTCCGCTAACAACCACCCCTTATCCCCTTTAAACAGGGCGCCTTTGAACAGTGCCTCTCTGTCAAATATCTTCGAGGGCATACCGGGTTTCTTTCCGCCGTCGTACCAATACACTTTGACCGCCGGACGCCAGTCGTTGGCCGGGTGATCCCACTCGGCGGTGAGCCACAGAGGACACGTATCCGGATTGAACTCCGTCCCTTCGGCTTTGCAGGTCGTCGGGAGTTTCAAATCGAGTCCCCAGTAAGCCATATCGATCATATGGCTGCCCATATCGCCGATCTGTCCGCTGCCGAAATCCCAGAATCGGTTCCACTTCAGGCATCCGCCGATATAGCCGGGATTGAAAGGATGCATCGGGGAAGGACCGACCCACAAGTCCCAGTTAAGATGGTCCGGCACGGCCTCGCCCCCCGGCAGATAACGACCGCCCTCCGGTGTCCGGCTGCACCAAACGCGGACTTCGCTCGGCGTCCCGATCGCCCCGCCGCGGATGAGCTCGACCATTCGCCGGTAATTGTCGCTGGCGTGAATCTGCGTGCCCATCTGTGTGGCGAGCTTGTTCCTGTTCTTGAGATATGTTTGGCGAACCATATGCGCTTCGTGAACTGAGTTGGCCAGAGGTTTTTCGCAGTAAACGTGTTTTCCCCGATTCATCGCCCACATGTTAACGAAGGCGTGCGTGTGGTCCGTGGTCGAGCATACAACGGCGTCGATATTTTTCTGTTCGAGACATTTGCGCCAATCGACATAGGTTTTAGCCCGTGGAAAATCCTTTGCGGCCGCGGCAAGATTCTTTGCGTTGAGATCACATAACGCGACGATATTCTCGTTCTTGACGCCATTTAAATTGCTTCCGCCTCGACCGCGAACGCCGATGACGGCGACATTGAGCTTTTCGTTGGGCGACCGTCCGGCCCGGAGGATGCCCGATTTCAGGATCGCCAGCCCTGCACCGGCGGCGGCGCTGCTCTTGAGAAAAGTACGACGTTTCATTGGGGAATTCATAACAGGTCTCCTAAATATAGTATCACTCAAGCGATGAGACATTCGAGTCCACGGCATCAACAGCCTAACCGAACGCGATTCCGCGTTCAAGCATTATTTATCCCCCTGAAAGTACTTCCGTCGTATCCATTCAGGCTGCCAGCGGTCCGGCTTTCTCTTGCGGCCGGTCATATCAATCTTCATCGGGCTCGGGTCCGTCACGGTTAACGGTAAGGCATCGCCCACTTCCTGCTGGCATCTCTTAAGCTGTTTCAGCATCTGTTCCACACGTCCGGCTTGAGCCGGATCGCCCGCCAGATTGTGCATTTCATAAGGATCGTTTTTCAAATCGAACAATTGCGTATGATTGATCTTCGGATAGCGAATGAGTTTCCATCGTTCGTCGCGGACGGAACGTTGAATTTTAGAAAACGAAAGAAATATCGAATCTCTGACCTTATTCGTTTTCCCTTCCCAGATCGATTTCAAGTCCTTACCTTCGAGACCGGAAGGCGATTGAATACCTGTTAGAGAACACACGGTTGGAAAGATATCCAGAAGATAAGAGAAAGCCTGTGTGGATTGGCCCTTGGGAATTCCCGGTCCGGCGAAGATCAGAGGGCAGCCCATGCTATGCTCATAAATACTCTGTTTGCCTAAAAGCCCGTGGCTTCCAAGCGCCAGCCCATGATCGGCGGCGTAGATGATGATCGTATTCTCGGCGTGGCCGGAGTTTTTCAACACCTTGAGGATTCGCCCGATATGTTCGTCCAGATGTGTTATCAGGCCGTAATACTCCGCCAATTGGTCACGGACGACCTCCTCGGTCCGCGGCCAGGCGGCCAGGTTTTCATCACGCCCGATCATGTGCCCGTTATCGAATGGATGTTGCGGCATGAAATTGCCCGGCAGGGGCGGGCGGTCCTTGTAATACATCCGGCGGTACTTCTCCGGCGGATTTCGCGGATCGTGCGGAGCCGTAAACGCCACATAAGCAAAAAAGGGCTTGTCCTCCTTGTAGTTCTCAAGGAATTCAATCGCCGCGTTCGTGAACAGTTCGCTGGAGAACTTTTTGCCGGTGCGCTTATTGATGAGCTTGCCTTCAGGGGAAAGATCGACAACCGGGACCTTCGTGTGATCTGCCATACCGCCGAAAAACAGGGCTTTACCCCTTTGGAAGCCGCGCAGGAACGAGGCTTCCCGGTTGTGCCACTTGCCGGTGGCAAAGGTTGTGTAGTCGTTTTCACCGAGCACTTCCGTCATGATCTTAACGCCGGTCAACTTCGTATCGACGTTGAAGTAGGATCGCCCGCTATGGATCATGGCACGGCTCGGAACACAAACCGCCCCTCCGCTCGAGCCGAGACAGTAATTTTGTCGAAAGCTGAACCCTTGCCTGACAAGCCAATCGAGATTCGGTGTTTTAATATGGTTATTGCCGTAGGCTCCAATTGCATCGGCACGTTGATCATCCGCCAGCAAAAACAATATATTGGGCCTTTTGCGATTCGAGTTTCCACTTTTTGAAATCCCGGGGATGGTCAGGTTGACCGCCCCCATCGCACATCCGGCCAGAAAAATACGTCGAGAAATGTTCCGTTCAGTCATTGAATTTTTCCTACATTATTCCCATTCTTCCTCTCCACTCCACATCATTTTCAGTCAGTTATGTTACAATAAAGGCCACGCAAAGACAAACCGCAAAAGAAGCGGGATATTGCATTGCGAACCCACTCGGAAGACCGTAGAATCAGGATGAATTTCATGAGACGTTTGTTGTTCCAAAAGGAGGTGTCGCTATGGAGCAGATCGCAATGAGTCCTATCGGGATCATACGATCCCCGTACACACAAGCCAAAAATATCCCGATCCAGGGAACGTTTCGGCCGGAGGTGGAAGCATGGGTTGAGCTTAAGGAAGAATACGCCGACGGACTGAAGGATCTCGAACAATTCAGTCACGCCTTCATTCTCTATCACTTTCATTTATCGCGCGAGATGCGTCTTCAAACCAGCCCTTTTCTGGAGGATGAGACACACGGCGTATTTGCGATACGAAGCCCACACCGCCCGAATCATATCGGGCTATCCGTCGTGAAGATTAAACGCATTGAATCCAATAAGCTGTATTTCGGCGAAGTCGATGTGTTAGATCAGACTCCCGTGTTGGATATCAAACCTTACGTTAAATACTTCGATTGGCGGCATGACGTCGTCAGCGGATGGATCGATAAACATTTTGAATCTGATGATACACCCGATAGAACGATCTTAAAATGATACGCGGGCCCGTTTATAGTTCAGGCTTCACCAACTCGATGCCGTCGCCCATTCCAAGATTGCGAGAATATTGTTTATCCCGGGGATTGTTCCAGTGTTCGTACACGCCGAGGCTTGCCAAGCGCGTGACGTTTCCTTCATGGTCCGGATCGTAAAACGTTCCCGAAGGGGGGCTATCCGCTAATGCCGCTTCAATGAGATAATCGGTCGTGCCGGATCGGTGCGAGCCGTCATTCCATTCGGACCACAAAAAATCGAAGCCGACGGCGTCGATGGCTACCGGGTCCTGAGAGGCAAACAAACTCGACGTCCAGTCTCCGTTGAACGGCTGGAGGTTCCATTTCGTCGGCGCTCTTTCTTTGGCATGTTGTCCCGCGTACAATCCGTCGATTAGGTAGAGCAAGGTTTTGCCCCCCATATGCTCGTGCCCCATCAAATCAACTAACGGTCTATAATGCCCCATGCCGGGCGTTTTATACGGGAGATCCTTGTGCATGTCGTAGTGGCTGGTGATCCGGGCGGGCTTGCGAACCAGCGAGCCGTAGTGATTTTTCGCACAGAGCGTGACACCGCCCTGGTCGTTGTGGCTTTTGAGGTTGGCCAGATTAATAAGGTAATCGGCCCGGGCATAGGACTGGGGCACGTAATCCGTCTCTTTGCCTGCCGCATCCGGCGTACTCCAATAAAACGGGAGCGACGAGTGCTTCGCTGCGGTTCGGCCGAATTTGCCCAACAGCTCCAGGTAGCTCACATTAGGAAATTCCTTGTAGCACATCTCATAGTACTCATTCGGGAAATAACAGAGTGTATCACCAACCGTGATATTATGCTGCTCGGCACCGACTTTATTGACGAGCTGACGCACTAAAGCGATGATCATCTGCGGCGAGGTATTCATATAATCAAGGCTTCTGAGATTGTAGTCCTCGATGCTCGTCACCGGGCGTCGATTCCAGATTCGAATACAACCCACGAAATTCACCTTAATGACAATCTTCTCGCCTTCTTGATATCCGACGTCCCCCCTGCCGCGCGTGTTATTGAAATGTTTGATCAGCGTATCCCAGGCGGCGGCATCTGAGTCCTCACCGCTGAGTGCCTGTATCGCCCGGCTCATCATCCGATCCACGACCGCCTGGTTCGTATGGTTGCTCTGCCACCAATGTCCATCGCCCGGTCCGTCCCAATCCGTCGCATCGGGATCGTGCACCCAGACAACGCGTCCGGGATGTACTCCCTTAGCCCGGCCCAACGGAGCATTCGCCGTTGGCTCCTCGGCATAGAGAACCTCTTCGGTTGTGATGCCTTGAGCGAACCAAACCACGGCGATACTGAGTGCAACAAGCACCACACACAAGACATATTTTGACTGTGCAAAATATCGTTTTGCCCGACGGATAGCCGCGACGGAACCTATCGCGCCCACAACCCAGACGATAAAGCCCGATGCGACCGGGAAGGCCAGCCGCTGGCACGGGTAGGTAGCGCGAGAAGGTTTCGGGAGTACGCGAAGCAGAAACCATAGCAATGCGAACAAGCCGCCTATCGGAAACAACCACGTCAACCACCGACGTTCTCTCTTTTCCTTTCGAGGCTTAACCGTCTTGGGGCACACGAGTGGTTTACGTTCCTTTCTTAGCGATAGCATTTCTTGCCCTTCCAAACATGATGGTGCATGACCGGGCTTAATTCGTGGGCAGTTCTTTATCCCATGGATTGGATTCACGAGGTTTATATTGAGGCCTGGCATCTTTTTCAGGCATGGCATTGACTACGGCCTGAAATTTTCTGATCGCTGCGCGATGCTCCGGTTTGATACCGACTATCAGGCTATTTTCCTCGAACGGATCTGAAAGCAAATCGTAGAGCTTTGTCATCTTCCTTTGCTCGCTGACCCACACCTTGTATTGTTTGTCGCGAATGACCCGCTCGGTGTAGTCCACTTTGCCCCGGACGCCTTCCTTATCCAGTTTTGCCGCTCCGTGCCCCAGGGCCATGATCCACGTTCGAGGCGTGTCCTTAGTTTTGCCGAGCAGGAGCGGTGCGATCGAAACGCCATCGATGTGCACGTCTGCCGGAACCTGCGCTCCACCCAGTTCGGCAAACGTGGGAAGCAGGTCTGAAAAGTCCGTCAGCGCATCGGTTACTACTCCTTGCGGTACGAGTCCGGGGCAATTAACAATGTAAGGGGCACAGACGCCATTCTCGGTCTTTTTCGCCTTACCGCCACGAATTTTTCGGCCTTTGCGTGTACCCGTGATGCCACCGCTGGAACCGTTATCCGTTGTGAATATAACGATGGTTCTCTCACGTATCTTCAGCTCGTCGAGAGCCATGACAAGCCTGCCGACAAGCTTATCGGTATAACGCACCATCGCATTATGTTTTTCCATTTTCGCCTCGGCGTTCGGTTCGTCGGGTGTAGCGACCAAAGGACCGTGGGTCAGCGCCATCGGAAAGTAAAGCATCATGGGCTGGTCTTTATGATCGGCCATGAAACGGATCAGGTAGTCAGTGTAAACATCCGGCCCGAACTGGCCTTTGCAGGTCTTGCTGCCTTTGGGCGTATTGATGTAGGGATCCCAGTAGCGCTCGGCGCTGGGCCGGTTACCGGTTTCGTAACCGGTCCACATACACCAGTCATCAAAACCGTGTTTTTTCATCGCATCGGGCTCGATTCTGAAATCGTTGATCTGCCACTTTCCGGCCGCCGCCGTCGCATAACCTGTCGTTTTCATAATACGTGCGAACGTCATATTCTGTCGTATTTTCCAGTCGAAATAGCCGACGCCCCAGCGGGGAACGTCCCAGTGGTTGACCCAGCCGGTGCGCCAGGGATACCGCCCCGTGAGCAGCGTCGCCCGGCTTGGCGTGCACTGGGGCATCGAGTAGGCATTTTCAAAACGCATTCCCGTTTGGGCCAGCGCATCGATATTCGGCGTTTCGATATCTTCGGCGCCATAGCAGCTTATCCACTCCTTACCGAGATCATCGACCATGATAAAAAGAATGTTGGGGCGTTGACGATTGCCCCCCGCTAACGAAATCCCGGAGAACGACATAGCCGCTATTGATGTCCCGGCCCGTCTGAAAAAATCCCGTCGAGTCAGCTTGGTATGATGCTTGTCAAAAGTAGCTTCTGATGTTGTAGGCATCCCGCTCGTGGATATACGGTTTCTTTTTTCCATTGGAATCCCCTTGTGTGAAGATTAAAATCGCTTGTCCATTGTAAGGTTGGTACAGGACGACTTCCTCCCGTTGGTCGCCGCACAGATCGACGGCAAACGCCTGCACCGCGATATGGCTTTTGCTTTCTCCCCATTGGAGCCGTTCTTTAACGATGGCTTCATGTTTGCCCAGGTCCGCCACGATCCGGCCATATCCATCGACGATCGTCCGATCGATAGGAATCCATAGGGACTGCTCCCCATTTTTCTTCCAGTTGACAACACAGGGAAAATCGGGATAGCCTTGATAATTCTTCGTGTGTCGAAAGGCCGCCAATTGCGTTCCATCGCTTCCCCTGACGGTGATATAATCTCCGACGTGTCCGCTGCGTAAGATAATCGCTTCCGAACCCGGCTCCTCATCCATGAAATTTCCCACCCAGAGGCCCTGTCCGTGCGGCACTTCTTTGCACGTCTTTTGCCAGAGCACCTCCCCCTTCGCCGACAGGCAAAAAACCGGTCCGGTCGAACAGATGCTGATGAGCACTTCCCGTCCCGTCGAAGGATGCACATCGGCGATCACCGCGCAGTCCGCGTGACGTTCCACCTCCTTCTCCCAGAGCACCTTTCCCTCTGCATCCGCCAGTAACGTTCCCAGAATGATGTCATCCCGACCGTCCATGTCCACGTCCCCGACCGTGGGCACATGCCCCATTGAGTGCTCGCTTGCGGAAAGCTCCCAAAGCATCTCCAATTTTTCATTGAGGGCCGCCGCGTAACAAGGCACGAAATTGCTGGCCCCGTATTTGAGGATAATCGACGGTGGTTTGCCGTTGCCGTGAAGGAAGGCCACCCGTCCTACCGGATGACACCGGCTGCGTTTCCCGCTACGGACCTGGAGATTCAGAGGCGACTCTTTTTCATGCAAAATTTGTCCCGTTGCACCATCCACGACATACAGCATCGGTTGGTTATCTTTCCAGAACTCGGTAACCACCTCGCCCTTGCCATCTCGGTTGAAGTCATAAATGAAGGCGATGCCACGAAGAGCCGGCTCCTTCCAAACACCGTCAGGCTGGTGTTCAGTTAGTGTACTATCACCCAATTCCCATAGGAGTTTTCCGCCATGGTCCACCGCCGCCAAGAATCCGGGCGTCGTTTGAGGCCCTTCCCTGAAGAGAAGAAAATCAACTTGCCCATCTCCAGTTAAATCACCCAGACAAACAAATGTTCCTTCGTATGAGGTGATATCAACCTTATGCCATAGTTGCATCTGCTCGATTGCGTTAGCATTGACACATATCTGCGTGAATACTATCAGGACGCAACAAAACAAGAAACACTTGCTTACGCAGCATCTAAAATGTGAGCGGCTGAAAGACATCGTTCCATCCTTTCGGAGCAGGATTTCTCTGAATC
>CAYZAT010000017.1:0-24105 GCA_964476475.1 uncultured Pirellulales bacterium | reverse complement strand
CAGTTCTTCGAGCACCTCAACCGGACAATCCATAATAGAAAGAAAATCTTTCATCGGTCGCCCTCGCTTAATACGCTGTCAAGAATGTTAATCGCATCGTCGATGTGGCTTTTGTTCGCGATCATCGGCGGCATAAATCTCAGGACCGTATCGTTCGTACAGTTAATCCTTAAACCTTTCTCCAGGCATTGATCGACGATGGCTTTGCCCGACCCGGTTAACTGGACGCCGATCATCAGACCGATACCGCGAACGCTGTCGATCATGCTGTGTTTGCCCTTCAATTGCTCGAGTTTGTCCATTGTGTATTGGCCCAGCTCGGCGGCGTTCTCTAAAAGCTTGTCCTCTTCTATCGCCTCAATGACGGCAATACCCGCGGCACAAGCTAAGCAATTCCCTCCGAAGGTCGAGGCGTGTTTGCCGGGCACCAACGAGGCGGCGATCTCTTCTTTGGCCATCATTGCGCCTATGGCGACACCGCCCCCGAGGGCTTTGGCCATCGTGATAATATCCGGCTCGACCTCGAAATTTTGATATCCGAACCATTTGCCGGTCCTTCCGATTCCGGTCTGGACCTCATCCAGGATCATCACAGCCCCATTTTCATCACAGAGCCGGCGAATCGTTTGCATGTATTCGGCGCCGGCGACGTTAATACCGCCTTCGCCCTGGATCGGCTCGACCATCACAGCGGCTACTTCATCGTTAAAAGCCGACTCCAGCGCGGCTATGTCGTTGAAGGGCACATAAATAAAGCCCGGCAGCAAGGGAAGGAAACCCTCATGATACTTCGGTTGGGCGGTCGCAGTGACTGTGGCGAAGGTTCGACCGTGGAAGCTGCCTTCTGCAGTGATGAATTTGTATTTTTCCGGCGCGGTATGCAGCCGGGCCAGTTTCAACGCTCCTTCGTTGGCTTCGGCGCCGCTATTACAGAAAAAGCTCTTGCCGCCAAAGGCCCTTTCACTCAGCAATTTCGCCAGCACACCCTGCGGCTCAGAGTAAAACGTATTGTCGATATGGAGAAGCTCGCCCGCCTGCGTGCGCAACGCCTCGACAACCCTGGGGTGGCAATGCCCCAACGCACTGACGGCCCAGCCGGGAAACATATCCAGGATCTTGTTGTCCTCGGCATCGTACAGATAGCATCCCTCGCCCTTGACGATGACGCGCGGCAACCGGCCGTAGTTGGCGATCACGTATTTATCGAACAATTCAATCGTCTCCTGTGTCGTCATGATTCGTATCTCGTATGTAGTATGTCGTATATCGTGCTTGTCATTCCTGTGAAAACAGGAATCCATCTCTTTCTATTTCTTTATAATTTGTGTGCCGATTCCTTTATCGGTGTAAATTTCCAGCAATAATGAATGGGCAATTCGCCCGTCGATAATATGCGCCTTCTTAACGCCTGCATCCAGAGCCATGATACACGCTTCGACCTTGGGGAACATCGCATCGGTGATAATGCCGGCGTCGATCATTTCCCTGATCTGCACCTCGTTCAGGCTCGATACCCAACTCTCCGGATCATTCAGATCGGTTCGTATTCCGTGCGTATCGCTAACGACGACAAGTTTCTCGGCAACCACTTCGGCGGCGACCTTCCCGGCGGCGCTGTCGGCATTGACGTTCAGTTTTCCGCCGGCCTGGTCCTTGGCGACCGATGCGATGACGGGGATCGTCCCGTCGGCGCACAATTTCCTGATCAATTGCCCGTTAATATTGAAAATCTGCCCGACGAATCCCAAATCGAGCTTTCGCCCATCCTCGCCGGCCAGTCTCAACGTCTCGGCGAACAGCACGCAACTGCTCAGCGAATGAAGCCCCATCGACTCGCATCCCAATTCGGTCAGCGTCTCGCAGATGGGTGTATTGACTTTGTGCACGAGCGTATGTTCGGCGATGGTCAGTGTTCGCTCATCGGTATATCTTCGGCCCTGAACCCAGACCGGTTCGAGCCCCGCTTGGTTCATAGCGCGGGTGATGGCTTTTCCGCCGCCGTGAACGATAACCGGCCGCATCCCGACGGTGGACATAAAAGCGATATCGGTCAACAGTTTCTTCTGCATAGAAATATCGTCGAGGACGCTTCCGCCGAGTTTCACTACCACGATTCGCTCGCGAAATCCCCGGATATAGGCCATCGCCTCAATCAACGCACCAGCTTTTGCAATAGCTTCTTGCACCGATCAAAATCCTTAAAATAACCAATAGAGAAACTACGTAATCTATAGAAGCGATGCCATTTTGTCAAGAAGTTTTTAGGTGCTTAGTACCATTCCACAACGGCATAAATGAAATCCACCGATGTTGTCCGGCGGCCGGATGTGTCGTTATTGATGACCTGAAATCGGAGAGAATTCGCCTTTTCGGCTGTTTCTACGGCGCTTGAGACGTCCCATGAGTCCGTTGTTTTTGCGTTTTGCCCCTCTCGGATCGGGGCGTTAACCGTGGCCCAAACGTCGGAATCGGACGAGTTGTTTCTTTCTCTGACGCGCCATTCCAGCTTTTCTTTCTGAAATCCGGCATCTTCGAAGTGTTCCACATAAATCACGACCGACTTGATCCTTGCGCCGGCTGGAATGGAAGGATCGGAGAAATCATAGCACGTATTGGAACGGGAACCGGTTTCCAAACGACCGTCATCACTGGCCCGGACGGTATCGATCTTATCCTTCAATGATACTTTCTCGCTCTCTTCCTGGTTGTAACAATCGACGACGGTCAACGTTTCCTTTAAGGGTGATTTCAAAGATGTAACCGTAAGGGCAAACGATTGCGTATCCGTTGCGGGAACGCTGTTGCTATCGGCGACCTGAATCTGCACATCATACGTACCCGGCTGGGTATAGGTGGGCCTCCACTCGATCAATCCCGTCGCCGGATCAATCGTCATCCCTTCCGGTTTGTCGGTCAATGAATAGACGAGCTTATCCTGCGGATCTGGATCTTTGGCCTCGACGTCATAGGTATAGAGCGCCCAAACTCGCGTCGTTTTGGACGGTTTCGATGTGATCCTCGGTGCATCATTCACGGCATCGACGGTCATCTCGACCGTAGCCGTATCGGTTCCGCCTTTACCATCGCTCAAAGTATAACTGAACGTATCGGTCCCGCTGAAGTTCCCGCCGGGCGCATACGTCAGCGTTCCATCCGTATTGATCGTCACCGAACCGTTCCGGCCTTGTGTGGCGTTGACGACGATCAGCCGGTCGCCGTCGGCGTCGGTATCGTTTGCCAGCGCGTTAATCGTCATAATCGGTGCATCTTCCTGTATCGTCGCTTTGTCGTCGTTCGCGACGGGCAGATCGTTAACCGGCGTCACCATGATGGCAACCGCTGCGGGGACGCTATCCTTTTTCCCGTCATTGACCTTGAACGTGATACTGTCCGGCCCGGCGAAATGCTCGTTGGGACTATAGATTAACTCCGGCGGCGTCCCGTTCAGATCCCCATGCGTCGGCCCGTCAATCACCAGATACGTTAACGTGTCCCCGTTGCGATCGTCGCCCGACAAAACAATCGAGATGGGCGTATCCTCCTTCGTCGTTACACTATTGGCTTTGGCGGTCGGCGGGTGGCCGGATTTGCTGATGATAAACACAGCCGCGACGATCATAATGAGAATGGACAGGCCGGAACCGAAAAGAAGAACGAGCCGCATTTTCATAGTACTCCTCCCTAAATCGTACAAACTCTTCCTTAACAGGCTCTATTTCACAAATAAAACATCAAGCATTCCCGGAACACTTCCCCGGAATATCGAAATCCACCCCGTTCTCGATTTCAATATACAATGTACTCCAAATGATATTTCTCTGCAAGCTGTTCATGAACAGTGTTTCTTATCAATCATATTTATAATTATACGTATAAAATTATGTAATTTCGTATTGCAATATATACGTATTTCCGATATAATACAGATATGACCGAAACCCATTTTGAATGGAATCCTAAGAAAGATCAAGACAATCAAAGTAAACACGGCGTTTCGTTCACGACGGCACAATATGCCTTCGGCGATCCAGATCGTGTGATTGCAGAGGATGTCAGCCACAGCAAGACCGAAAAACGCTATTACTGTTTTGGTAAGGTCGGGGATGGGATATTAACGGTCCGCTTCACTTTTCGTAAGGGCGTGATTCGAATCATCGGAGCGGGTTATTGGCGAAAGGGAAAGAGAATTTATGAAAAAGAAAATAAGATACACGGATGAACCTTTAGGTGACATTAAGGTGATTGATGATTTCCTGCCCTCTCCGGCTGAGTTGGCGTTCAATGAAGAGCAGATTAAAGTAACTATCGGATTAAGCAAGAATTCTGTGGACTTCTTCAAAGAGCAAGCTAAAAAGAACCACACCCAATACCAAAAGATGATACGTCGTCTTCTCGATTTGTACGTCGCTCACCACCAAAGACGCTCAACCGGTTAAGACGTCGCTCACCCGACTCCTATGGTTACGCGATGCCGTCGTTTCATCGTATAGGTTATCTGCCGTTGATCAATTCTGAAGGTGTAAGACCTAACGAGGTCGGTGATTGTTTCGCTTTCGCCATGACTTCTGCAATGTTAACCGGTACGCCGTTTCGTCGTTTGCTTTCTTCGGCCGCCTCCATGAACGCGAAGACTTCGAGGGTTTCTTCCGGGGCAATGGGCGGTTTGCGTGTTTTAAAGAATTCGGCGATCTCGGCACATAACGGCGCATAATCGTAATAGCGATTGTGATAGACAATTCCCTTCGTACCAAACACAACAACGCCCAAACCGGTTTTGCCCGTGTGCTCCCGGATCGAGCGGAATCGTCCGACGCGACCGTCGTTCCAGACGCCGCATACCGATTCGGTGTAGCGGGTCTGTACTGCTGTTACGGAGGTACAGCCGCGGCCCATTACTTCGTATAGCACATCGACGCCGTGAACGCCATACCAGAAAAGGTCGGGATGAAACGGCGCAGCCCGGGATTGGCTATAGGCATCGCACCCCAGCACTTTTCCAATACGTTCATCGTCGCTCAGTTCCCGGTAGCCGGGCGTGAAACGGCTAGACGAAGCCGAAAACCAAGGGACGTTATGCTTCTTGCCCAATTCGTAAATGGCAACGGCATCCACCAGCGACGCCGTGAGAGGTTTGTCGATGAAGACCGGCTTGCCGGCTTCGAAGACAGGGCGCACCTGTTCGAGGTGCTGGCTGCCGTCCACGCTTTCGAGCAGAACGGCATCGACTCTTGGAAGTAAGTCTTCTATCGAATCGACAATCTCCACACCCATATCCTTCACCCGCTGGGTAAAACTCTTTACCCTATCCCGGCTCAGCGGAAAGTCGGGATTTCCGCCGGGCCAGGCGGCGGCGACGTGCACGTTTTTAAGCGCCCCGGTCGCTTCGGGATTATTCATAATGCGTGTAAAGGCAACGACGTGGGAGGTGTCCAACCCGATCATTCCGACCCGAATGGGATGTGTGGGTGACTCTGCGAACGCGGCTGTAGAGCCGAAGAGTGTCACCAGAACGATGAGTACTGTAAGGAATTGTCTCTTCATCTTCGTTCCGTTCCTTTCGTTCAGTAAGGCTGAAAATAATCCCATCGATATCATATCCCGATCGCAGACAGTAAGCAAGCTTTCGAACAATTTGCTTCATTCACATCGAGAATCTCCTTGTCAAGAGGACTTCGTACAGGGTATGATCTGGAATCATATTAAAATGCTATCTTTGGAAAAGCTTAAGGAGCCGTGGAATGAAAAAGTCAAATAACACGTCGATGAACCGACGGGATTGCCTTCGTCTGATGGGTGTTTCGGGTATCGCAGCAGGTCTTCATACGATGGGTATCCGTCACGCCGATGGTTTTGAAAGCTCGATCATCGCCGAGCGCGAAGTTCAGGCCAACCGAGCCAGTCCTTCTATTATAAACGGCAAGGTGATCCAGCCGCAACGGGAGCTGTCCGTATTGCACACGACGGACGTGCTGATTATCGGGGGCGGTCCGGCCGGCGTTTGCGCCGCCATCGCCGCCAAGCGCGCCGGCGCGGATGTGACCATCGTCGAACGCTATGGCCATTTCGGCGGCTTGTGGACCGGCGGTCTCGTCCTGCTGATCATCGGACATATCGTCACCGGCGGCAAGCAGGTCTGCCAGGGGATCGGAGAGGAAATGATGCGGCGACTCGATAAGCTTGATGGTGCGATCGTTAACCGTCGTCCCGGCGTGGCCCCGACCGTGGACGCCGAGGCGGTCAAATACCTGATGGTCGAAATGATCGAGGAAGCGGGCGTCAAGGTCTTCCTGCATTGCTGGGGTGTCGATGCGATCACCAACGGCAACACGATCAAAGGAGCGGTCTTCGAGAGCAAGTCCGGCCGACAAGCCATCCTCGCCAAAAACGTCATCGACGCGACGGGCGATGGCGATATCCTCGCCGCCGCCGGAGCTGAGTATCAGCGTCGTTCGCATAATGTGGGACTCGTCTCGCGCATCGGCAATCTGGATCGCGTTGATAAAAAACTGGCCGCCGAGTCACCCAAACCTCGCCGTCTGGGAGGTGTTACACCGATCCCGGGCGTGAACTGGGTGAACATGTCCGGCCCGGAAGTGGACGGTCTCGACGTTGAAGTGCTCACCAGGATGGAAATGAACCACCGCAAGTTCATCTGGCAAAACGTGAGCAAAATCCGAAAAACGCCCGGTTACGATAAAGTGTATCTCATGGAAACGGCGCCCCAGTTGGGTGTCCGAATTACACGCGTTCTCAACGGCCTCAAAACGGTGACATTTGCCGATTTGAAAGCGAATAAAAAATTCCCGGATGTGATCGGGGTCGGCGGGGCGTCCGACGGCAAGTATCAGGAATGGCAAATTCCCTACGGAGCTTTGGTGCCGAAAAAGGTGGACGACTTACTGGTCGCGGGTCGTTGCATCAGCGCCGAGATGCGCATGGCCGATGACGTACGACTCATTCCGAACTGCTTCGTAACCGGGCACGCCGCGGGGGTCGCGGCGGCAGTGGCCATCCAGGATCGTTGTCGTCCGCGCGATGTAGAGGTGGCAAAGGTCCAGCGAATCCTTAAGCAGCAGGAGGCGTATCTCGGTTGAGCCGTTCAGGTGACGCTAATCTCGATTCGTCAGACGGCCGGCAACGGCCGCAGCGAACGACACGCCGGATCGTCCGAGGGTCGTTGCTTGTTGCCGCCGTCCTTTTACTGTTACCGCTGCCGAAGGGAGTTCCGCTTCTTCTCGTAGTCCCCGCCTTAAGCCCGCTGGTTGCTTTGGCTGCGCTGCTCTCGACGTGGACATTTCACCTCGCGACGGGGATTGGATTGCTGGTCGGTGTTATTGTTCTACTCCGCCGTCGTTGGTTTTGTCGCTGGGTGTGCCCGACCGGCACGTGCGCCGACTTAGCTTCGAAATTCGGCCACCGGTTACATCGGCGATGTCCGCGAGCGCCTCTCATAGGCCAATGGGTCGCATTAGTGACGCTGGGCGGCGCCATCCTCGGCTACCCATTATTCCTGTGGTTGGACCCGCTGGCAATGTTCAGCGGTCTGCTGGGCATCCCGCACGTTAAAATCACACCGGCAATCGCCTGGAATGCGGCAGGTTTCGTGTCCATCCTCGTTCTCAGCATGGCCTGGCCCGGCATATGGTGCGCGCGGTTATGCCCCCTTGGGGCACTCCAGGATTTGCTCACTCGATTAAACCGCATGGTCTCAAAGATCGTCACCCGGTCGCGCCATAGCGAAACATCCGGCGGACTGCCCCGGCGCGCCGTCCTGGGTGCAGTCACAGGCATTTCATTAGCGGCTGTCGTTCGGCGCGTCCGAGCGTCCGCGAAGTCTCCTCTTCGTCCGCCCGGCGCCGTCGAAGAATCAGAATTTACGGGACTCTGCGTTCGTTGCGGAAACTGCCTGCGAGCCTGCCCGACCCACATCATCCGGCCGGACCGGGGGGAACACGGGATTGCAAGCCTGTTCACACCCACACTCGATTTCAACCAAGGCTACTGTCGCGAAGACTGCAATAAATGTACGCGGGTCTGCCCGAGCGGCGCGTTAGTCCCCCTGACGACGGAACAAAAACAACGGACTTCAATCGGATTACCTCGTGTCAATATGGATCTCTGCCTGTTAGGCGACGACCGCGAATGTTCCCTCTGCCGAAACTGGTGCCCCTACGAAGCCATTACGTATAAGTTCTCGCAGACCGAATATACGTTGACGCCGAAGATCGATCCACAGAAGTGTCCGGGGTGCGGAGCTTGTCAAGCCGTCTGCCCGACCTCTCCGGACAAGGCCATCGTCATCCATCCACTTTAAACCAATTAGGTTGTCTTGACGGACGACAGAAAACAGAAAACGGAAGACAGACCTCCGACTTTTAGATTTGACGTTCAGCCAAATCAGTGTATAGAATCTATATGAGTTGAATGTATGGATATCAGGATATTAATGAAGAAAGCTGCCGCCGGGGTACCGGCCTGATACCCTGAACCTGATACCCACTACCTGATTTCCTGATACCCGGATAACCTGACACTGAAGACAAGAGGATGGTTATGGATAAATACGATGAACACGCACAGACGGATTGTTGCCCGCGATTCGATCCGGGGCCGTGGGACGAGAAGGAAATCACGTTTCAGGACAAGTTGTTTGTCAAAGATCACGTCAGGAGCTTCCTCCACATCCCGCTGAACTTCGGCAAGGTGATGGTCAGGAACATGGACAAGATCAAAAAGGCCGGCGCTCTGGTGCCGATGCCCGTCGTGCTTTCGGATGAGAAATCGCTCTGGGGCGCTGATATCTACATTGCGGTGTCCAAGGAGGTGCCGGGCGCGAAGATGACCAAAATATCCGGCACCTTCTTAACGAAGGTCTTCGAGGGGCCTTACAAGAATGCCGGACAATGGGCGCAGGAAATGAAGGCTTACGTTAAATCCAAAGGACGGCAAATGGAGAAGATGTATTTCTTCTATACTACCTGCCCAAAGTGCGCCGAGACTTACGGCAAGAATTATACTGTTATATTAGCGAAAATTCGTATTCCATAAGACTCCCGAGTGACTTCGGAGAAGACCACAAAGGATAGCCTGTTATGACTTACATATTTGCCGAAGCTGTGGGGGGGATAGAGATACCTTATACAGCAATTACCATCATTTTTATCATCCTGGCTACAGCCGTCGGTGTCTTCATCAGAAAAAGAAGCCGGGATAAGTGCCTGAGGGATTTCGAGCGGAATAGGGTGACACTGGAAGATAAATCCGGCAAGATGATTTGGGGCACATTGAGAGTGGAAAACACCGGGCTGGAATTTATTTATCCGGAAAAATACAAAGACCGGCAAGGACACGAGGAAGCCAGTTATCTTCTATACAAATACGAATATCCCGAGATCCAGGCGGTGATTCGTTTCCACGACGAACTGAGCGAGCCGCACAAAAAGGAAAGAGAAAAAGAGCTTAAAAGAACCTACCATCCCGGCCCGTGGCGCCGGTCTAAAAGGAAATTAGTCAACGTCTTCAGGACGATTCGAGACTCGGTCGTCGAGATTATCAACCTGCTCATCAGCCAGGCGAAAAAGGCCACCCCGGCGGGCAAGGTGCTCACCTCGCAAGACAAGTACGTCTCCCAAATGAAGCAGGAACTGGTGGGCGCAGCGGGGACGTCGTTCGAGCCTTTGCTGGAACGCTATATCGGCCATACGGTTGTGCTGGAAATGGTTAAAGCCGATAAGGTCCTCGAATACTGCGGTGTGCTCAAAGAATACACCGCCGAATTCGTTGAGATCATGGACGTCGATTACGCTGTCAAAGACGACCAGCCCCCCCGGAAAGCCGACCTCGTTGTCCCTCGCAAGCACGGTCTCGTCCGACACCTGGCGGAGTAATACTTGCTAAAAAGTAATTTTGAAGTCTGTGTGTTTTGGATCGGGGGGGATTTCGTTGATGTTCATATCTCTAATGTGGCCGGGATAATATTCTTTGATGTCCTCGATGCAGTCGTCAATGTCGTCGGTTGTGCCCTGGGCGAGCATCTCGACCGAGCCGTTCGACAGATTGCGGACGAAGCCGGTCAGTTGATGCCGGTTGGCCATCCGGTGAGCGGTGAAGCGAAATCCGACGCCCTGGACCCGCCCGATGAATATTATGTGCCTGGCAACCATTTTCTAATGGACTCTTGAATCTTTCTTGGCAATAATTGATTGAACAACGATGATATGTTAATCGATGCCGTTTGTTCGCACAAGTGAACAATCCTACCCGCCTGTAGTATAGGTAAATTGCGTTTCACACAGGGTCGAAATTGGAGTATAATCCGGCTTTTTAACAGCTAACGATAGATGACGAGAAAAAGCAAAAGACAGATAGAACGGGACGAGCAGATTTATCAGTTGGGGACGCTGGTCGCCGGGGAGTTCTCACTCCAGGAGGTGCTGGACAAGCTGGCCGAGGCGGCGGTGAAGATCGTCGGCGTTAAGGCCTGTTCGATCCGGCTGCTGGATGAGGAGGCGGGCGAACTACAAATGCGAAGCACCCACGGGCTGAGCGAGGAATACCGGAATAAAGGTGTCGTCTCGAAGCACGATACGGTGATCAAAGCTGCCTTCGGGGGCGAGGCGGTGATCCTGGATGATATGCGCGTGGACGACCGGGTGAAGTATCAGGAAGCGACGATTAAGGAAGGTCTCGTCAGCCAGCTCACCGTCGCGATGCGGTTTCGAGGGCAGGCGATTGGCGTACTCCGCTTGTATAGCCCGAGGTCGATGCACTTCAATGAGGACGACATTATTCTCGCGCGGGCGGTCGCGTCGCAGTGCGCCGTGGCCATCACGAACGCCAAGCTTTATGCCCGGGCGATCGAAGGCGCGCGAATGGCCGAGCAGGTCCGGCTGGCGGGGATCATCCAGCGAAAGATGATCCCGGAAAAGGCGCCGAAGATATGCGGGCTGGATATTTCCGCCACCTATATTCCCTGCTTCGACGTCGGCGGTGACTTTTATGATTTTCTCCGGGTTGATGATCATCGTGTGATCATCACGATCGCCGACATTATGGGTAAAGGCGTTCCCGCGGCACTGATGATGAGCTGGTTCCGCGGCGCTATTCGCGGCTGCACGAATGCCTTTCGGGAAGTCCTTCAAAACGAACGTCATATGAAACATGAAAAGAACGCCGGTCTGATCACGGCCAAGAGAACCCGTAATGCAATCGAGAAGTTCAATAAAGTCGCCTGCGAAGAATGCCGGGACGGCGAATTTATTTCGCTTTTTTACGCGAGTATCGACGCCGAAGAAAAAACGATCACCTACTGCAACTGCGGGCACGAACCGACCATCCTGACCAGAAACAATCAGGCCACGGATCTGGCCACGGGCGGTCTTGTGCTCGGAGTAGATGAAAAGGCGGAATATGACATCGAAACCGTCGAATTGAAACAAAACGATTGTCTGTTGTTCTATACGGACGGGCTCACCGACGCCGTTAATTTCAATAACGAACTGTGGGGCCGAGATAAACTGCTCGAAACCGCAAAGAAATTCACGGCAGGCACCTCCGAGCAGATGATAAGCAATATTCTCGGCCACAGAAGACGATTCGTCGGTCTGGCCCGACAAGCCGATGATACGAGCATGGTTCTCGTCAAAGTCACCAAAGAAGATCAAAAATGAGAATGTCAAAAGCAGAATTGAAGTAGTCGTCCCGGCTCGCCGGGACTCCGCTATCTTTATTTCTAATCTTTGAATTTCATACAATGGCAGATTTAATCGTTACGATAGATGGTCCCGCGGCCAGCGGCAAGAGCACCGCGGCCCGGCTTTTAGCTAAAAAGCTCGATGCAAGCTTCCTCGATACCGGCGCCATGTACCGGGCGGTCACGCTGGCGGCGATGAAGGACGACGTCGATCTGAGCAGCGAAGATAAACTACTTGAGGTCTTACACAAACACACGTTTCGATTCTCCATCCGAGCCGGCCGGATGCGGATCTCCATCGATGCCGTGGATGTCACCGACATGATCCGCAATTCTCAGGTGACGGCGATGGCGCGGTATATCGCCGCGGCGCCGAAGGTGCGAGAAAAACTCGTCGAAATGCAAAGGGCGTTCGCCGCGGACCGTAAGACAATCGTCACCGAAGGCCGAGACCAGGGAACCGTTGCGTTCGCCGACGCGACGGTGAAATTCTATCTGACGGCCGATCCCGCCGAGAGGGCGCGAAGACGACAGACGGAAATCGGAGCTAAGGACGGCAACGAGAGCCTCGAAAAAACGCAAAAGACCATTGAAGAACGGGATCGAAGCGACCGGAATAGAGACGTGGGACCGCTCAAGCCGGCTGAGGATGCCATTGTCTTGGACACGACCCATTTGAGCATCGATGACGTTGTGGACAAACTCCACGAGCTTGTGAAAGCAGCATGTTGAAAGAGAGAATAAAGGCTAAATGGTTCTGGGTGGCGCGCGGGATCTGCCAGTTATTCTGCCTCTCGTTTTTTCGCGTCCGCTCTACCGGCAGAGATCATATCCCCAAAAAAGGCGCCTTTGTCCTGATCTGCAACCATCAAAGCTATCTCGACCCGATTCTCTGCGGGATCACATCGCCCAGGCGATTGGGTTTTCTCGCCCGCGCGTCGCTTTTTACCCACTGGTTCTTTGGCAGGCTGATCTCTTCGGTCGGCACGATCCCGGTTAAGCTGGGTGAAGCGGACCTCACGGCCATGCGGAAGGTGATTGACAAGCTCAAGAAAGGCGAGGCCATCTGTCTTTTCCCGGAAGGCACGCGCTCGATAGATGGGAAGATCGAGCGTTTCAAGCCGGGCTTTGGCCTTCTATGCCGGCGGGGCAAAGCGGCAATTGTCCCGGCCGTAGTCGATGGCGCCTTCGAATGCTGGCCGAGACATAAAAAGCTCTTCTCTCACGGCCCGATTTGGGTTTCCTTCGGCAAAGTCATTTCGGCCGAGCAGGCGAAAAAAATGGGCGATGAAAAACTGGCGGATGTTCTCACCAACACCCTGCGTCAAATGCAAAACAAGCTCCGAATCCAGAACGGCAAGGAGCCGTACGATTATTGATTGATGAGTATCGTTCCTTCGTGCAGATACATTTTTTCAAGGAACCGGAAACACGATGTCGTCGATCCAGGCCGTATCAGAACCATCTGAAACGCTACCATCTTTTGAGTAAGTCCAAGTAAAGGTTGTTCTTCCTGCTTTTACTGGAAAAGACACTCTGGCCCAATCTCGTTCACCTGACCAGGAATCCTGTTCAACTCCATCAATGTAAAACTTCAAACAATCGAGGCTCGATTCAGAAGAAACTTTCCGATAGAAAGTAATATCGCCGGAAGCACAATCATGTGTTATTTTTAAAGAGGTGGTTTCATTATCGCCAATTAAACCCGCTTGAGCACTATACGTTCCGAAACACTTTTGTTTCGAAGTAATCGCCCAGATTGCATCACCATCGTGTTTCCAATCTAACTGACCAAAATGGCCTTTTTCAAATCCTTCTATAATGAATTGCTCAGGCATTTTCTTAAGCGTCAAATCAATCTCCGGCGTGTTATCCGGCGCATGTACTACGACGTGAGGTTTGTATTCTGAAAAATAATTAGTTACGGTTACCTGAACGGTGTAGTTGCCAGAAGGAAGACCTTCGATGGTATAATGTCCATCAGATTGGCTATTTGCACCATTTCCAGGAAAAATGGCGGAGAAGGCATAGACACTTGCATCGCTGATAGGTGCTCCTTCTTCATTATGAATATAACCCGATATGCTACCTGCCTTTGCCAAGTAAAAATCTATTCCAGACGTCTCGTTGGGAACCGTAACATTAACAACCATTGCATTTTCAACATCGTAGCTGTTATCATACCACTCTGGTACATATTTATCACCTCGAGCAGCCGCTTCAGCTATAATTAAATAACTTTCTTTTCTTAGCCAGATAGTATAACTTCCATCATAGTTCGTCCGACTTCCAATTACAAATTCATGGTTTCGTAATTCCACTCCTAGCAGAATCCCGACTATTGGATTTTGATATTCTTCATCGTAAACGTGGCCGGTAATCGAGCCAGCAATATCTAAGATAAAATTGATATCAGGAGTGTTATTGCCTTCTGTAACACTAACAAGGTTAGCAGCATGAAACGTATTTTGAGAATCATACCATTCAGGTGCAAAACCCGGTTTTACTGCTGACACTCTATAGTTATTCAAGGGAAGTAATCCCGTCATAATATAACTACCGTCGGACTGCGTCTCTGCTGAACTTTGAATCTTTGCGCCGCCTGGTAATACTCCTTGTGCTTCTAACACAACCCCTTGGACATGGTTTCCACTTGCATCGTATACATAACCAGATATTGATCCACCGCGAGATAACAAGAAATCGATGTTGGGTGTATTACTTGGCGGTGTCACTTTCACATCTTCGTCTAACTGTTGTTTTATGAATCCAATTGCTTCTACTCTCACATTATATGATCCAAGAGCTAAACATCCGATACTGTAGCTTCCATTTGGATCCGTAACTGTATGAAATCCAGCGTCATTCCCTTCGCCACTTGGAACGATTCTTATCCTTGCTCCCTCGATAGGCTCTTGAGTTCCATCTTCATATACATGTCCGGATATCGAGCCACCCTCATTAAGATAAAAATCAATGTCAGTTGCCTTCATCCGTGCATTAACGCGAATGACTGACGCCTCATTAGAGAAGACTACGTTGTCGTAGTATTCTCTGGCAAAGCCTTCCTTGAATGCACGCACTGTATAATCGTACGTAAGAACAGGAAGACCCGTCACTTTATAGCTCCCATCAGACTCAGTAGTAGCTTCCCACCATCCTCCAGGATCCATCCGAGTGACTTCAACTGTGGCCCCGGCGATAGGTTGTTCATCCACATGGTACACATGGCCGCTTATGGTGCCTCCTCCAGACTCAGGATTTCCAGCGTATAACAATGATGAAATGGGAATTTCTACTCCAGCAGTACAAAAACCGCATACTAATACGAATCCAACTGTTCCAGCCCACCACAATTCTTTCGCTCTCATTTTCTTCTCTCCTCTTGCAGAATCGCTCTTTCGCTACAGAATAAGCGTTGATTTCCCCCGTTATCGATTATATTATACTATTTATCGGAAGTTTCGTCAATACAATAGAAGTTCGCTATTGATACCAAAAGAAGGACTTGACGGAGTAGTTGATCGCAATTACCCTTAGTAACGCAAAAGACGAATTCCAGGAACCGAAGTTGATTTGAGGGTGAAGGTCGGTATTTTCAATCAATATCCAATCCGAAAACCGAAAGGACAACATATGGAAAACAATCCAACTCAAAAGGTGTCGAATCTGTCGCGAAGGGGTTTTATCAAAACCTCAGCGGCTTTGGGTGCGGCGGCGTGGGCGTCGGGATCGAACCGGATGTTCGCCGCCGGTTCCGACAAGATACGCCTCGGCCTGATCGGCTGCGGGGGACGCGGCACGTACGATACGACCAATTGTTTGAACGCCGCCCCGAATGTCGAGCTTGTGGCGATGGGCGACCTTTTCAAGGATCGTATAGACCGTTCTCGTCAACAGCTTACCAAGAAACTGGGAGAGAAAGTCAAGGTCACCGACGAGACGTGCTTTGTGGGATGGAATGCGCATAAGGGCGTCCTCGGCTGCGACGTGGATATGGTGATCCTGACCGAACCGCCTCACTTCCGGCCGGGCCACTTGCGCGCCGCCGTCGAGGCGGGTAAGCACGTGTTCATGGAAAAGCCGGTCGCGGTCGATCCGGTCGGCGTTCGCTCAGTGCTCGAGTCGGCAAAAACGGCGGATCAGAAGAACTTAACGATCGTCGCGGGTACACAGAGCCGCCGGATGGCGCATCTGATCGAGGGGATGAAACGGATTCACAACGGGGACATCGGCAAGATCACCGGCGGCCAGTGCCTTCGAATCGGCGGGGGAATGCTCACGTGGTCGGAAGCCACCAAACAGCGTCAGCCCGGCTGGTCGGATATGGAATGGCATCTGCGTCGCTGGCTGTTCCTGACCTGGCTCAGCGGGGACTTTATTACCGAAATGCACATCCACAATCTGGACCGGATGAACTGGGCCCTGAACGCTCATCCGGTGCAATGCATCGCTCTCGGCGGCCGGCAAGTCCGGACCGGCCCGGAATACGGCAACATCTACGACCATATTACCGTCCAATACGAGTACCCCGGCGGTGTAAAAATCGAATACATGGGCTCTCAGATTGATAAGATGACCTATCGACAGGACGCTCGAATCATCGGGACAAAGGGCATGGCCTATACACACGAAGGCGATTTCATTATCGACGGCCCCAAACCTTTCAATTACGACGGTCCGAGACCGATCCCAACGATTAAACAACATGCCGACCAAATTGAAGCCATTCGTTCGGGCACGCATCTGAACGAAGGTCAACGTGTTGCGGAAAGTACGATGACGTGCATCATGGGACGGATGAGCGCTTATACCGGTAGGGCGTTGAAGTGGGACTGGGCGATGAAGGCCTCGAAGCTGGACCTTAGCCCGTCGAAGTACGAATTCGGAGACCTGCCGATGAGACCCGTGGCCATGCCGGGTCAAACGCAACTCATTTGATTGTGTAATGCGATACCGTAGGGGCGGCCCTCTGTAGCCGCCCTAAACCAAGGCAACCACACGGAATTGCCCCTATAGAAAACGACAGAATCAAAGGAGACTCTTATGAAACGCAATATGATGATTTTGGTATTGGTTATCGTATTCCTGGCCGGGACGACCAACGCCGCGGGACAGCGCGACAAGCCGGTCGTACCGAAAGAGAAAACGATGCTGTGGAACGGCAAGGACTTTACAGGCTGGAAGTTGTTCCTGAGCGATGCATCGGCCGACGTGATGAAGACCTGGTCGATCACGAATGGAATGATTCGCTGTGAAGGCAAGCCAAGAGGTTATATGCGGACGGAAACCGCTTATGCGAATTACTTAATCCATGTGGAGTGGCGCTGGCCTGAAGAAGCCGGTAACAACGGCGTCCTCGTCCACATGAGCGGCGAAGACAAGGTCTGGCCGAAAAGTCTCGAATGTCAGCTCCATTCCGGCAACGCCGGGGATTTTTGGGTCATCGGCGGCATCGAAATCGCCGAGCACGCCAAAGGCGGCCCGCGCGTCAAGGGGCGCCGCACGATTAAGCTCAAAGACAGCAGCGAAAAGCCGTTAGGCCAGTGGAACACGTACGACATCGTCTGCAAAGACGGTTTGATCGTGGTTTTCGTCAATGGCGTCCTCCAAAACGTCGGTTCCAAATGTTCCGACACGTCGGGCAAGATATGCCTCCAGAGCGAAGGGGCCGTGATCGAGTACCGCAATATCTTTATCGAACCGCTCGAATGAGCCGGTTCGGTCGGGAAACCGCTTGACCCGAGTCTCGAAAAATCATATACTGAAATAAAATAAGTAATATAACAAGGCCGGTTTGTTTAGAAGGAGGGCAAATATGCGCCATTTACAAAAGACTCTCTACCAACCCGATAACTGCTCAATAGCACCGTTATCCCTGCTGCTTGTGGTTTTTCTCATGGCTTTGCCAGCCCACGCCCAGTACGCCGGGGGCAGCGGTTCGGAAAATAATCCGTATCTGATCCAAACGGCCCAACAGCTCAATCTTATCGGGGCCACGCCCGGCCACTGGAACAGACATTTCAAGCTCATTGCCGATATTGACATGAGCGAGCCTAACCTGGCGCCATACAATATCATCGGAGTAGATAGAACCCAGTCCTTCAGCGGTGTCTTCGACGGCAACGACCATACCATCTCCAACCTTTACCTGAGAACAACGCGCGATCGATACAGCGGGCTGTTCGGATATGTCGGCGGAGAAATCAGAAACCTCGGTCTGGTTCGCCCCGTGGTCTTCGCGCAGGGAAGGGATGTCGGCGCGCTGGCGGGTTATCTGGACTCGGGCACCATCGCCGATTGCTACGCCAAGAACGTCGACGTCTCGGGGGACGACTATATCGGCGGTCTGGTCGGCACAACCACGGGCCGAATCGTCAATTGCTCCTCGACCGGCATCGTCTCCGGCGATCAATGGATTGGTGGACTCATTGGCGTTGTTTCCGACAGCACTGTAAACACGTCCTATTCCAGGGCCGATGTGACCGGCAATATGAACGTCGGCGGCTTCGCGGGCAAAACGGCTGACCAATCGGCCGTGATCAACAATTGCTACGCCACCGGGAGCGTTTCCGGGAATACCAATGTCGGCGGCCTGGCCGGACAAGTGGAACAAGGCAGAGCCTACAAATCCTATTCGACCGGAAGCGTCACGGGCAATCAATACGTCGGCGGCTTCACCGGACGGATCAGAGTTCTCGGTAACGTCACGCATTGCTTCTGGGACACTCAAAAGAGCGGCCAAACAGCCAGCGCCGGCGGGACGGGAAAAACGACCGCCCAAATGCAAACCATCAATACCTTTAGCAACGCCGGCTGGGACTTCTGGAACACCTGGACGATCTGCGAAGGAATGAACAGCCCCGTCCTGCTCTGGCAAATCCCACCGACGGATTTCCTCTGTCCGGACGGCGTCGATTTCATCGACTTCGCTTTTTTCGCCTCGCACTGGCTCGATTCCCGCTGCAACACGGGGAACTATCATTGTGAAGGCACGGACGTGGACCAGTCCGGCCTCGTGGATATCTACGACCTCGAGATCTTTTGCGATTCCTGGCTTAACGGCGTGCCATAAAAACCCGATGGACGTGCCGTTCGAGAATATTCTCGCTCACATTCTTGGCGATGACGCCCTCGTAGGTATCCAGCGCGCCGAGGAAGCGCGATCCCATCTCGGCGGCGACTTTGTAGCCGACGTGCAGAAGCTGACGAAAGCTCGGATTATACTGCTCGCACGCGGGATCGTGTCTTAAAGCCGAGGCGAAACTCTGCCCGTCCCACGCGTCCACTTCCTCGGGTGTCGGTAGTTCGGTGGTATCGATATCAATAACCGTGGCGTAGGGTCCGCACAGCTCGCCGAATCGCGGCAGCGCTTGGGCGTACACTTCCTTGGCAATCGACAATCCATCGCCGCCGGCCATCGCCAGACCGATCAATTCTTCCAGCCAGGTCGTGCCCGCCGTCTTGATATGCAGCCCCGCATCGAATTTCTTTAGGGTCTCAGCGATGGGAGGATAAATGGAGAACTTGTCACTGCCCGAATGAATGCTCAGTTTGAGGTTCTCCGGCAGGCCGAATTCCCTGACGGCAAAAGCCACAACCGCCACGTCCTGCTCGAATTCCTTCGCAAAACCGGCGACGTCGCCAACGTAATCCACGCCCTTGTTGAATCGGCCCGTAAATTTCGGCGCAACGGTTTGGGCCGGAATCCCTTCATCCGCAATAGCCGCCAGGATGAAGAACATCTCGACCGGCGTTTGCGGCTGGTCGGTCTCGTCCATGGAGACTTCGGTAATGAAGTTGCCTTCTCCTTTGACGTGGACGATATGGCGATAGATTTTGCCCGCCTCCCGGACGGCTAACAAAAACTTGTCGGCGATCGTTCCAATTTGCTCGGCAGTCACGTTGATATTCTGATCGATGCCGTCAATCGCAATCGATCCAATGTATCTGCTGTACTTTTTGACGAAAGAATCGACATCCGCTTTTTCCGCCGACCTGGTGATGAAATCGGCAACATCCAGCGTGAAAAAATTGCTGGATTCGATAAACGCATCCACGTTACTCAATCCGATATGATCGGCGTCCACGAAATAGGGACCTTCATATCCGCAAGCCGCCACGGCGTCGTCCGCCTCTTTGCGCGTGTCCGCCGGCGTCGTCCCGATGATCGTATGTTCCCGGTTCGACTTGTTCCACACGGGCGTGATATCGAGTCCCTGTTCGTTGGCCTTCATCAAAGCAGAAAGTTGCGCCTTGCCCTGATGACCGAATCGATCCCCAATTCCAAAAGAATATTTCGGCAAAATCATAAATTTCTTTCTCCGTTACAATAATTCAATCCACTAAATTTGCCATTTCCGATACAGCCTTTTTCGGCACATCCGGCGTCCGCTCGACAACCTTGGTAGCGTTGCTGAAATCGTTGCCGGTTAAAAAGACTCCTTCACTTCGCGCTCCATCCAGCGCTAAAAACAGATCCGTTCCGACTTTCGGTCTGCACCCGCGAACGAAGATAGCTCTGGCGTTGATGAACCGACCGATCGATTCGGCGCCTGACGAACGTGGAGTATCCAGGCGATCAACGAGCGCATCCTCCACATCATCGAAAACCACGGCGTGCCGCTGATCGGGCTTTTCCGTTTGCAGTTGCACGTTGAGTAACTTTAAACCTTTCACATGTCGGCAATAAAACCCATAAGCCGGTAGCCTGCCGAACATTCCATATTCCGGATAGGCTGTGGGCTCCTCAGGGATAAACCGGGCCGCGTCGGCTTTGGTTCCACCGCCTTCGAAGGAGAGTCTGATATTGCTCAGCGTGACATTTTCTATGATCGCATCGGGCAAGCCGGATATCGCACAACCCGTGGGATTGGCGCCGGTCGCTTCTACATTGCTAATCGTGATATTTCGCATAGTGCCGAGGCCCGGTTTTGCCATATCCTTCGTGAACGGACGGGCGCGATGACCTAACCGTAAAAAGATCGGCGCCCCGACTTTCTTCATGGTGATATCCGAGATGACCACGCGGTCCATGGTACCGCCGTCCACGATCTCCAGGGCTATCCCGGCCAGACGCGTATCGTAAATCGCACAGCCGGTCATCACGATATTCTGGAAACCGCCGTTGGACTCGGTCCCCATCTTGAGCGCGTTACACCGTGTTCTCAGAACGCAGTTACTGACCGTCACATCCCGGCACACCCGCGCCGAGGTGCTCTTGAGAACGATCGCATCGTCGCCGGAGACAATGTTGCAGTTTGAAACGATGAAGCGATGGCACGAGTCGATATTAATGCCGTCGTTGTTGTGATTGACGAGACTTCTGACGGTGACGCCGGTGACGCGCACGTCGTCGCAGGCCAGGTAGTGCTGCACCCACATCGGCGAATTCTTCAACGTCACGTCTTTGACCGTAACGTTCCGGCACTGAATGATTCGCATCAGGTAGGGACGCACTTTATACGGCCCCTTGAACGACGCGCCCTGGCCGTCGATGGTACCGCCGCCCGTGATGGCGATGCGCTCGGTCTTTTCCGCGTAGATCAAGCTCTTGTCCGTATAGTTATCCGTGTAGGACCTGAACGCCTGAACGGTCGGGGGATAGTCCTTCAGATCTTTGCTGCCCAACAACGTGCAGGCGGGATCGAGCCTGAGCGTCACGCCTGTTTTCAAGTAGATCGTCCCGGTTAGAAACGTGCCGGGCGACAGATACACCGTTCCGCCTCCCAATTTCGAACAGGTATCTATCGCTTTTTGAATGGACGTCGTGCACAGCGTCTGGCCGTCGGCTTTCGCGCCGTAATCGCAAATATCATAAAGCTGTTCCGCCGCAATCATCGGAGCGACCGCTGTAAGGGTAACAAGCCCCATCATGATCCACATATGGATTCGTCCCATTTCTTCTTCTCCTTCAACTATTCGTATCACAGGTGTTTCCTGAACCAGTTCAATGTCTCGGCCCACATCTGAGGCGTATATTGGTGCCCGATTCCCTGATAGAGTACACCGCGGAAATTCTCCGGCTTTCCGTAGAGTTTGTAAAGATGTTCCTGATAATCGTTAATGATCCGGACGCCGTCGGCCGGGGAGCCGGCATCGCGATCGCCCGTCATTGTCAGGTGCGGACGCGGCGCAATCAAACCGACGACCGACTCGGTATCGATCTTTTCTTTGAGCATGTTCGGTACATAGTAATAGATACCGTGCTGCTTTACCTGGCCGTGAGCGATCAGATTCTGATATCGCGTCAGGCACGCCACACTCACAGCCACCTTAATCCGCTCGTCCAGCGCCGCCGCCCACCATGTTCGCGTCGAACCCATGCTCATCCCCATAGCCGCGATACGATGGGGATCCACTTCGGGGCGCGACAGAAGAGTGTTCAGCGCCAGCAGATCATCCCGCACCATCATCCCCCACAGCGTCCGCCCTTGCCATAGGAACATCTTAAAAAGCGACACCTCCGTCATACGACCGCTTTCCTTTGGCCCGGCGGGCCCCTGGAATCGCCGCTCGCCGAAGGCATACGCATCGATGCAGAGTACGACGTACCCTTCTCGTACGAGCGCTTCGCCCGTGGCGAAGCCGAGCTTGGGGAACGCCTTCGTAATGACTTCCTCTTTGCCGCTTTTGTATTTGTTGCCGTGATAGTGATGGTACAGAATCGCCGGCCCTCGCCCCTTGCGTTTGGCTGGAATCAATACGTACCCATAAACCGTGTCGCCGACGCCATTGTCAAACGTGAATCGCTCCAGAACGTAACCGGATTTCGAATGTTTCTGCTGTATAACAACTCGGGGCGTAAACAGTTCGGGCAGGTCGCCGAGTAATCGCCACAGTTTTCTGCGAAGCTCGACCTTGCGTTTGTCCCAGGATGACACCGATCTCGGTAGCGGTGTTTGAAAAAACGCAAATCCACCGGGCAAATTTGTTCCTGCTATGTTGGGTTCCTCAGACATTTTATTCTTTCTGATACTTATCTGCATATCTCGTGTATGCGGTCATACGCCTTTGTTTGCTCGTCCGGGCTCTGGCAATAGGTGACCACAATCAGCTTCATCCCCGGCCTCCAGAGTCGCCGGACATTCTTGGCGACGGTTTCCGGATGGCCGACCATTCGAGCATTGACCACAATGCCGGTATTGGCGAACGCCCCGGCAAAAGGCTCCGGCGGATTCGGCGTCGGATCCGTAGCCGCGGAGAACGCGCCATCGACCATCCGCAATCCCGGTATTTTCTTGATCGCTTCAACCCGGTCCGACCAGTTCCCGCAACTGTGAAACGCGAGACCGTTGAAGGATGTGCTTAGATATTCCACCGCTGGTGCGACGGATTCCAGATATTGCTCGCCGGATATCATCAGCGCGTTATCGTCGCTCATACCGAGCCCTTCAAAGCAGCGACACGAGCTATATCCATGCCCGGGCCAGACCAGCGCTTCGCCGATGCGCTCGATTTGAAGCTTTGTGAACTCCGCCAATAGCTCTGCAAGACGCTGAAGGAGCATTTTGATCGCTTCCGGATCGTCCAACATACTCATGAGAAAACCGCTCATCTCCACGACGTTTCCGGCGATGTTCAAAGGCGACTGCGTATCGGTCAGGGACATGGGAACGCGTCCGCACGTTTTGTCGAGAAAGTAGTCAATCATCTCCAACGTGTGCCTGCCGATGCGACTTTCCGAGACGGGTATCGGTGCAACCTCAAGCGCCTCTCGAACCGATTTAAATTTGGGGCGGATCGCCGGAGCTTGTTTTTCTTTCCAGATATAATCGGCTCCGAATGCACCGGCGACCGTGCCGATCCCGTACCAGGGCTCCAGGAAATTGGGAACGTCGGCCTTGTACGTCATGCTCGTTTGCAGCGCGCCAAGCTGTAATCGCAGAGACGCGTTCATATCCTTGCAACCGTAGGCGAAAACTTCGGCGGGGCGCATCCTCCGCAAGACCAGCACGCCGGACTCGGCCCGCCAGAACGCATGGCATCGTTCCAATAGCTCCGCTTCGTAATCCGCGTAGGCCTCGAAGTCAAACGCCTCCGGCGCCACCGGCTCGACCGGCGTCGCCTGCACATCAGCGCTCGTCTGATCGAATGTCCTGCCAGTCACCTTAAGTCTCCTTGCGTGTTTGACGGACGCATTGATGGCGAAACCGAGTGTATTTCCACCGTGTGTTTTCGATAAACATGACGATATTATAACCGTATTCTGTCGGTTTGTCATCACGCATACAAAGGACTCGCCAAAAACAAGAATAACTGTGGAGGTCTTGAGGCCGATTTGATATACTCAATTGTCTGAACGTTATGGAATCTTTTCAGGAGACAGATTTGAGTAAGAAAGATATAACGCGACGCGAGTTCCTCGGGACGGTCGGCGCCTATGGTGTGGCTTTGACTTTGTCAACGGTTGC
>CAYZAT010000016.1:0-24228 GCA_964476475.1 uncultured Pirellulales bacterium | reverse complement strand
GTCTTTACGCCAGACCATATACAAATCGGGAAGTTATTTCATGCACGATCCTTATAGGTTATTACGTCAGTCAGACCGCGATGCGTCGTGGCTACGCGCACTGTCCGATCAAGACGATCAACGCCAGGCATATCGACGATCTTGTTCGGACCTTGGTGCTCGATCATCTCGACAGCCAATCCCTTGAACATCTGCGGACTCGCGACTGTGAAGTTCGCGACTTCTGGCTGCGCGAGATGATCGAGCAAGTTGCCCTGTCGCCGGATCAGTTGGCGGTCACACTCAATACTGGGCAGATCGAAGCGTGTAGAGAGTATAACTGGCCGGAGGTCGGTGCCGAGACGAATCAGCCATCTTCATTGACCTGTCTCTATAAACCGACCATAGAGCACCGTCGCGATCAGACTGTTCTAACCCTGGCCATTGAGATCAAGCGACTGGACGGCAGACGGTTATTGCTTTCACCGGATGGGCAGGACTTGTTGATGCCTACCGAACCCCAGCCGAAGGAGCATATCGTCACCGCCATCGGCAGCGCCTACCGCTGGCGAGAGCAACTGATCCGAGACGGCCTTAAGGTGAGCCAATTGGCCAACCGACTTGGTATCTCTAAAAGCAACATCCGCAAGTATCTACCCTTGGTCTATCTCTCGCCGAACATTCTCAAGCGGGCATTGACCGGGCAGCTTTCTGCTTCGGTGACGATGAAGAATCTACTGGCCGCAGCCCGCTATTTGGACTGGCAGCACCAGGCCCACCTCCTCGGACTCAACAAATCACCCAATCCATCCCAAGCCACGCTAGATCCAAGCAGGAGCCTATCGAAAAGCGCACCGGTAAAAATGGCGAAAGAGACGTTTGGTCGTTTCAACTTGCGTTGAGACCGATTCTATGGACGGTTTTGCGATCAGAGACGCTCCCAACACACACAAACCCCTGTAAACACGGGGGTTTGCGTCTTCTTGGTTGAAACGTCTCTACCCGCTCGGTAGAGCGTTTCAAATAAGCGGAGAGGGCGGGATTCGAACCCGCGGTACCCCAAGGGGCACACCGGTTTTCGAAACCGGCTCGATCAGCCACTCCGACACCTCTCCGAATCCTATGAATTGTCAATTTGAGATCGGAAATTGCAAAAAAGCTTAGCTGATTTTCATTTCCATTGTAACCCGACAATCGGCAATTGGCAATCGAAAATTTCATCGGCTTACAACGGTTTGATGCGAACGTTGCGATACCACACATTGGCCCCGTGATCCTGGAACCCGATATGGCCTTCCCGCTTGAAATCCTTCAGCGCCGTACGAAACTTATTCGGCGAATTATCCGGATTCTTGCGGGATTCCGTCCAGCGGTTCAAATCCATATCGATAACCTGAACGCCGTTAAGAACGATGTCGATCTTATTATCCATTGCCGTGATCGTAACATGATTCCACTGGCCGTCCCTGGTCATTTCCTTGGTCGGCGCTAAAGCATCGTACACCGCTCCGCAACTATGCTTATTGGGCGTATCGACGCGCTTATACACCTGCATTTCGATTCCCGTCTGCACGGGGTCTTTAGGATTATCAGTGCGGAAGAAGACGCCGCTGTTGCCCTCGGTCTTGAATTCCAGATCGAGAATGAAGTCGCCGAAGCGCTCTTTGCTCCAAATCATGCCGGCCCTGGATTGTCGGGTCAATACACCGTTCTCGATGATCCAGCCGGGATTGGGCTTACCGCCGTCGGCACTCTGCCATTGACGCAAGTCCGCCCCATCGAAGAGGACCTGCCAGGCACCGCAATTCAAAAGAATATCCAATCGAGGCGATTTGTGATTGTACGGTTTCATCAGGATATCCAGGTCGTCATCGCCGTCAAAATCACCGAGTAGGCCCTCATGAATGCCCTGGCCTTCCGAAGCAATCGTCTCTTCGAAATGGCCTCTTCCATCGCCGTACCATATATAGGTTTTCGCCTTGTCGCCGGCACCGGGATTGCCCATTTCACCGATGAAAATGTCCGGGTTACCATCCCCATCGATATCTCTTATCTCACACGTATGACCGTGAACGACGTGGCGCAATGTACGTGCGATCCACTTTTGGCCGTTCCACTCGTACCACTTGGCATCACCGTCCATATCGCCGGGCGAGAAAACGATCTCAGGTCGGCCCCCTTTGACGAGCTGCCCGGCCGCACATTGCGTAAATGCCATCTCAGCATCAATCACATTCTCTTTGTATTCCGTTCCACCGATATGTTTGAACCAGCGCCCTCCACCGACAATATCGACTTTACCGTCCAGGTCGATATCCACGGGAATGGAGGGGAAACCTTCACGTTCGCGCCCGGATGACCATGCATAGATTGCGGCCGACGGCCAAGGCTCGGCGGATTTCGGGTTCGTGGGAATCTCGAAAAGAAGAAGTTGTTTCGCTCCCTGATTCCACGAGACAAATTCCACCTGACCGTCTCCGTCAAAATCTGCAACCGTCTGATCGTGATGCTTGCGGGCCCCCGCGTTTTTAATATGTCGGCACGTCCAGGGTCTTGAGAAATCCGGATAAGGATTCTCCCACCACCAGATGGCGTTGCCGCTGGCATCCTGGCCGAGGATGATATCCAGGTCGCCGTCCCGGTCGATATCACAGGATTCCCCCCCGGCCTCAGGATTTTTTCGCGTGTTATCGATCACAAACCTGTCCCAAGTCTTCCCGTTGTACTTATACCAAACCACCGACGGCGTTTGCGTCCGCTCGCCCACAACGAAATCGTCCACGCCGTCTTTATCAATATCCAGCACCAAACAGCACGTCTGTTGCTCACCGTCATTCGGAACCGGCATATCAGAGGTCGAACTGCTTTTGCGCTGCCAGGCAATGCCGGCATCCACAGGAGTTGCCAAAAAGGCGATCGTCAAGAACATTAACAGCACTCCGCTGAGGGGCGCTGTACGGTGGGGTAAATACGTTGCCCTTGCCACACGACACATTCTCTTTTCATTTGTATTCATTGGATACTCCACTTTAAAAATGGCTTCTCGACCAAAGTTCTGTGCATTCTACTACCGGTGTATATTATAACGCCGCTTTGTGATTGCTGCAATGGATTCTAAAATGCGTTTCGCAGGAAAGCTCTAACAAGATTTAAGGAAACCACAACTTTTAGCTTTGAGCGAGTTCGAGCGGGACAATGAAAACGCTCGTTCTTACAATCGAACCACGGATGCTCCTTTTTTTCATTCATTCCTAAAAGGCTCACAGTCTTTTCGGTTAGTCGAAACGACTATGAGCCTGATATGATAACAGTCTATGGGTATCGGCTTTTCCCGTTCTCTCGAGAGAATTTTTCACGCTCGGGCCCGACTATCGCTCTTGCGGGCTACGTTCTTCCAACAGCCGCGTTAGAAGCTCTCTCAACTCGCCCATCTGCTCGTTTACACTGTTCACCTGCATGCGCAGCTCTTCCACTTCGCGCTCCAGACCACCGCGTTCAGGTCTTCGCGGTTCCTCTCGATCGACGCTTCTGAGCTCACGCTCTGTCGCTTCCAGTTGCTCCTGGATAGCACGCATCTCTCGACCAAGGTTATGTGCGTGCTCGCTTTCACCTTTGCCATGTTGATTCAATTCGTGCAGCGCACGCTCTACCTTTTCCATCCGCTCATGAAGGTGTTCTCGTTGAACGTGCAGTTCCTCAACAGGAAATAACGGACGCTCAAAGCGATCCGGCCCGCGCTCGATCTGTTCAATCCTTCTATGGATCTCATCCAATTGCCTCTCGAGCTTTTCCGCCCTCTCAGGTCTCTCGCCACCAAGCTCCCGAAGCTCAAGCTCAACCTGGTGAGCTTCGGCTTCAAGCCCTATTCGTTCCCGCATGATTGCTTCACGGACCGATTGTCGTTCATATTGAATTCGAGGCTCTCGAATCCTACCTCTTTCGCGTTCAACCTCTTCGATCTCTTCTTTCACCGCCTGCATCCGACCCTGAATTTCTTCCCACTTCCGGCGAATCACATGAGCGTCGTCAGTCTCGCCTTTTCCACGCTCTTCCAATTCACGCAACGCACGCTCCTTATCGCGAGCATTTATCTTCAATTCTTCAAGGTGCTTCACCAATTCCTGAATCCGATAGTCGATCTCGGGGCGCTCGCGATCCTCACGCTCTGATCTGTAGCGATCAGGATCCTGAAGTCGCTGTCTTAGAGCTTGCCTGACTTCCCCCATCTGCTCATTCAATTCCCTCATTCGCCTGTGCAAAGCAATCGCTTCTTCGCTCCGGCCGGGTTGTTGAGCTTCAAGCCTCTCAAGTTCTACAGCCATTTCGTGTCCCAGTTCTTCAAGCCGACGAAGAGTGTCATGCTGTTCTTCCTGTATTCCGTGGAGTCGAATTTCGCCGTGCTCATGCCGTTCTGCTTCAATTTCGTGAAACTCTCGCTCGACGTCAGCCATATTCTCGCTTATCTCACCGAGTTCGGTTCGAAGCATACGTGCTTCTTCGCCCTCTCCTTTTCCGGATTCCTCAAGTCTTTCCAGTTCGTGTTTAACCTTGTCCATCCGGGCTTCAAGCTCGTGGGCCCGGTCCTCAAGTTTCTCCCTGTGCTCCGAGAGCATTCGTCGCTCCCGTTCCTCTTCGGCCCGCCATCGTTCATGTTCCCGCTCTTCGACTGGTTCCGGCCGCCTTTGGGCCAATGCAACACCAACCGTTAATGTGGTCGCAATGACCATCATTGCCAAAGCCCATCGCACTCCGATGCGCGGATCACCACACTTCTCTTTTACGATTCTGTAAATTCTCTCTTTCATCGGTTTTTCCTTTCCAATCATTGTCGGTAAAAACGCCATTTGCACCTTCGGTGACAAGTTCAGCAGCGACTGGGCATAATCCGTGCCAGCGCGTCCGCCGGCCAAAACCCAATCATCACAGGCCTGCTCGCTTAACCTTACAACTCGTTTCCCGGCCCACCACACAAACGGATTCCACGGGAGGATACACACAATGAATTCGGCGATGAGGCCGGTCAGGTGGTCCCGTCGTCTCCAGTGAGCCAATTCATGACATACGACATCCGCCCAATCCACGCGATCATCCCAACCCTCCGGAATCAGCAGAACGGGCAGCCGGCTCCAACACCAAATCATAGGACTGCGCACATTCGGACCGCTTCGAATCCGGAAATCTTTCGTGATTCCAAGTCTTGCTCGCGCAGAAGACGCAGCTCGTTGAATTCGCTCGTCGCACCGTGATTGAGCTCGTCGTAACAAACAAACGCCGCTCACAAATGCAACGAACAATCGCCCAAGTAGCACAAATGTCGCGACCATCCATCCGTACAATAAGACCGAACGCCAAGGAATATCGATGCCCTGAGGAGCTGTCTCCACTGGGACCAGTTCAACAGGTAACTCTTCGGTCTGAATTCCAGCAGGTTCCATGTCAAGCTGAACATCTGCAGGAAGAACTGCCGAAGAGATGTCGTAATTAAGTGCAAAAACCTGGTATGATATTTCCGGTTCGTGTGTCTCCGGTTCCGGAGCGAACAGGCCCAACTCAAAGTGTGCGACCAAAACGCTCATCATGGGCACAACAACCGCCGCAACCATAGCGAGAAACAATCCCTGAGAGGCTCTGGCCGGTCTATGTCGCAACAGAGAACTTACGGCCAGCCCAATCAGAACGAACAGCGTACTCTGCCATACACACGTCCATAACGATAGATCTTCCAAAAAAAACGCACGAATCATTTCCGTCTTTCCTCTCGCTTCTGATTGATCAATTGCTGGAGCTCCTCAAGCTCACTATCACTGAGTTCACCTTCCTCGACAAGCTGGCGGAACAACATGAGGGCGTTTCCATCGAACATCCGCTGTACGAACTTCTGCACTGATCCCGCCCCGGCCTGGGCCCGCGTTCGTGTCGGCAGGTAAATATGTTTCCTGCCCTCCACGCGATGCTTCAGCCACCCGGCCCGTTCGAGCCTTTGCATCGCCGTAAGCACGGTGGTATAGGCCAATTCCTTATTGCGACAAAGCCGCTTCCAGACCTGACGAACACTGGCCTCGCCAAGCTCCCAAACGACCTCGATAACCGCACGTTGCAATTCGCCAAAATGGTCTAATGACTTTTTTCTCATAGGACCCATCTTTCTTTGATGAAGTCATATCTTCTAGTTACCTCGCTACGAAGTACTACATATTGAAGTAGTTTTCAACAATAAAAAAAGAAATTTAGAAAATTTCTTCTAAAAGGCGTTTTTTTTAAAAACGCAGAAAAGGTGCCGGGTATCAGATTACGACGGCAACAAACATCAACAAAATGCCGATCGTCGCTACAGTAAATGTGATTCGAATCCACTTCTCGTATCGGATGACATCCGGCTGTTGGTCTTCGAATTCGTAGTAGATCTCTTCCAAATCCTCATCCTTTGGACGCAGACGAAGCTTAACATAGAAATAGGCCGCAATGGAAACCAGGAAAAGTGAACCGCCAATGATGCAAAGAAATACATCCATCGGTTTGTCCTTAAGATCATACCTCGACTAAATTCGTGTCCTTACCCTCCGTTCAGTCCTGTTTGCCTGTACTGGCCCCGGGCTCGCGCGGCAATTGAACCTGGCGACACATAATGCGCCTTTCTCCAAGTAAGTTCCCGCCGGCGAAAAGTTGAAAACGATACTCGCCGGGGCGGGGGAAAACAATCCCCTGTAAGTTCACCGCCAACGTCACGATCTGCTTAACGTTCTCAAACTTCACCGTCCCTCCCCGCTCGAACACGGTTTTTTCCTCTTCCTGGGCATCCACGAGCCGGACTTGCGCATTCGTTGTGCCATGCCCGTTCGTCAGCTCGCAAAAGAAGACAATCTGCGGATGTCTTGCCGGGTATTTCGGGGCGTCAATTCTTTGGACAATGTCTATGACACTCGGCATGCCGGAGACCTTGTCAAAGATCACCCGGTTGCAGGTGATCGCAGATAATAAGATGGGCTGTATATCCGTCATCGGGCTACGGGTTCTCCTCTAATTTAGGAGGACTGACTTTCTGTTTCATCAGCCGGCCTACCTTAAACCTGACGACACGGGCGGACGGGACGCCAACTTCTTCCTGGGTCTTGGGATTCCGCGCCTTCCGGGCGGCCCGCAGCCGGGGCTCGAAAACACCAAAATCGCGGAATTCCAAACGGTTATTTTCAGCCAACTCACGAATGATCTCATCGAGAAAAGACTGAATAACGGGTTTGACGATAAGCCGTTTCGTCCGGGTCTTTTCTGCAATACGATCTATGAGTTCCTTCTTCGTAATTGTTGACATCGCTCATCACTCTTTCGCATAGGCGATCTGTTAAGTCCAATTCGTATACTTAGGGTAGTCTAACAAATAAAACCCCTCTTGTCCACATTGAAACTCTACCGAGAGATTTTACACATGCGGTTTCTTTTCAAGCCAACCCTGGGGAATTGAACAACCCCGTCCCGTTACGACTTGTGTCGGGGCGTGGTTTCTGTTGCCGCCTTTTTGTCTCTTGATGCTTGCTGTAATTCAACAATATCTATAGCAGGTTTTGGGGATGCCGATTCCGGACATTGACCGGTCCAACAATACATACACAGCTTGTCTTTCGGGCGCCCGATGGCTTGAACCATATCGTCGACAGTCTGATAACGCAATGTCGAAACGCCCAAGTCCCTGGCAATCCATTCCACCATCTTTCGGTATTTCTCGGAATCGCTGTCCAGGTATTCCGAAACATCCTTTCGATCATGGCCTTCCAGAGCGCGAATGGCTTTGCGGGCTGCGAGTTCGTTGATAGAGCGAGTGGACAGGTTGAACCTGCACGGAAACACCAACGGCGGACAGGCCGGCCTGACATGAATCTCCCGGGCGCCACAATCCCAGAGCTTCTTTATCGTGAAGTTCTTAAGCTGCGTTCCTCTCACGATGGAATCCTCACACACGACAATACTGTTGCCCTCGATAACTTCTTTGATGGGAATGAGCTTCATTTTGGCGATGAGATCGCGGGTTTGCTGTGAAGGCGGTGTATAACTCCTTCCATAACCGGGTGTATATTTGACGAGGGGGCGCCTGAAGGGTTTGCCGGATTCTATCGCATATCCCAAACCATGAGCAAATCCGGAATCGGGAACCCCGGCGACCAAATCGACATGAATATCCGTATCGCGCTTTGCAAGACGCCGGCCACACTTTTCTCTGACGATTTCCACGTTGACCCCGTCGTAGCTCGACGCCGGAAAACCCGTGTATATCCAGAGAAACGCACAAATTTGACTCACATCCCGACTGCCCGGCTTTCGCTGGACCATGCCATCTTCATTAATCAGAACGATTTCCCCCGGCTCCATGTTCTTAACGACTTCAAATTCATTATTCGGAAAGGCGCAGGTCTCGCTGGTTACGGCCCATGCGTCATTTCGCTTTCCAATCAACAGCGGCGTGTACCCAAATCGATCCCGCGCCGCATAGATGCCCGCTCTATTGAGCAACAGAAGCGAGCAGGAGCCCTGTATGACACGAAACATCTTCTCGATGCCATCGAGTAGATTGTCGCCCTGGTTGATTAACTTGGCGATTAGTTCCGTTGTATTGACGGCTTTGTGGCTGACCTCGCTAAAAGAGATCCCCTGGCTCAATAAATCAGCCGCCAGTTTCTCGGCGTTCTCCACGATTCCATTGGTGGCAATACAGAACGGGCCAAACTTCGAATTGAGATAGATGGGCTGTTCCTCGGAAGCACTAATGACACCAATTCCCTTGTTGCCCCTCATACTTCTGAAATCATCATAGAATTTTGACTTGAATTGACTCTGGCTCACATCTCGGATGTGGCGGGTAAAATCTTCCCCAAGAACCGTCATCCCGCCGAATTGCGTACCTAAATGTGAGTGATAATCCGTACCGTAAAAAAGTGTTTCTACACAATTGCCCTTCGAAACCACTCCAAAAATGCCGCTCATCGATCATCTCCTTCATGACAAAGCCGTACCACTCCCTTGGGCATTGAACTGAACTCTTGAGCGCCCTAACATCCATAAAAGCACGAAAGCCTCCTTTCATTATACCTGTACCCTCAACTCAGATCAAGGAAGATTCACAATGACCTCAGAATAAAGCCGTATTTGGGAAATGATTAGATCCTAATCGAAAGTCAGGGCGTTCTTTCGCGCTACGCCGCGAATGTGATCGGCCGCCTTTTGGTATTCTTCGGCGCCTTTCAAGTGTTCCAGCATAAGCGGGGTATCCGGTATTTTGCTCAGCTCTTTTAAGAACGTGGCGTAGTCCAGACCGCCGAGACCCGGGCGTATCTCGTCAAGATGGGTCATGAATTCCGTCTGCAGGAGAATGTCTTTGGCATGACAACTTTTGATATACGGACCGAGTTTTTCGAAACATTCTCGGGCCAAATCGCCATTCCTGAAATATCGTTGCGGGCTGCACACGAGATTCACCGGATCAAGATGAACCGCGAAACGTTCTCGATCGATGGCTTTGAGTAAGCGGACATAAGAATCAGGCGAATCCGGATAAGCCCAGGGCATCGTCTCTAACGTGAAATAGGTTTGGGTCGGTTTGACATCGTCAATGATAGATCGCGTGGTCTCGACAATCATATCGAAGGTTTCATCAGTCAGGTTCTGCGGAGAAGGACCGTCCCATTGTTCGCCTCGCGCACCGCTGATATTCACACAACAATTTGACCCGATTCGGTCGGCAAGGGCCAGTTGTGTGCGGCATAGTTTCAAGGCCTCCCGGCGTGTTTTGTCGTCGGGACTGATCGGATTGCTCCAGGCTCCGACCTCTGCAATGAGGATGTCGGCTTTCTTCGCCGCCAGGGCATACGCTTTCACTACATCATCATCAGCGTCTGCACCGACCGGACAAAAGGCGGCTCGATAGCCAAGTTTCTTCATCGCCTTCGCCCAACCATCCGGATCAGCGTATTTCTCAAAAATCGGCCCGCCGAGCCGCAGACGCGTTGTCTTGGTCTGTGCGCTTGAATGTTCTATCGCTGACGTGGAAACCATGAGGGTTGCTCCAAATAACGATTTCTTCAAGAAGTCACGCCGGGTTGTCGATGTCCTATTACGTTTCATTTTTCATGCCTCTGAATAATATAACGGATTCGTACCTGATATTCTAACCGAACGAAACGATGAACTCACGTAGAAATTTCAATGAGACACATCGGTTGACACTTTGTTGCTGTATCTGTAGTCTAAAATGTCGATAATACCACAATAGGCCATTCGATCAGGAGACAATGAAGAAATGAAAGTATCCCTTCGATTAGAAACAACAATCAATATCGCTATAATCTGGGTTTTACTCGGTAGTGCCCAGGACGCTATAGCCCAAGGCACACTTTCCGATTATCAGCGTGCCCTCAATCTAAGCGAAACAATCTCCAACAAGGTCTTCAAGGACCGGGTCACTCCTCACTGGTTCAAGGACAATACCCGGTTTTGGTATCGTAACGACCTTCCGGAAGGCAAACGCGAGTTTATTCTTGTTGACGCTGAAAATGGCATCCGGCAGTTCGCCTTCGATCATGAACGATTGGCCACAGCTTTGGCGAAGGTCATCGATCGAGAGATACAGGCAGAAAAACTCTCTATCGACCGGCTTACATTCAATGAATCCAGTTCGTTGCTCACGTTCAGCCACAATAATCGTTGGTGGACATGCGATCTGAAATCGTACGAGATCGAAGAAACAACAAGAGAAGACACGCCGGGATCGTCGCTTCAGCCTCTCAGCGGTTCACGACCGAGCCGACGAAGCGGCAGGGAAACATCGATTACTTTTGTTAACCGCGCGAAGAAGGACATCGAGATTTATTGGATCGACTCGCAACGGCAGAGAAAGCATTACGCCACCGCAGGAGTTGGTGAACAGCATCGCCAGCATACGTTTGCCGGTCACGTCTGGTTGGTGACGGACAAGGATGGGAAAGCATTGGCTACATTTATGGCAGAGGAAGAAGCCGCCGACGCGATCATAGACGAAAATACGATTCGACAGGCAGCGAACCGAAGGGGACCGAGAGGACGAAGGGATCCCAGGGCACGAGGAAAATCCCCCGATGGTCAATGGTCCGCATCAATTAAAGACCATAACCTCTACCTGCAGAACCTCGAAACCAAAGAAGAAATAGCACTGACCGAAGATGGCTCGGAGGAAGATGCCTATTCGGATCGATTTCAATGGTCGCCCGACTCGACCAGGCTGGTTGCTCTCCGTACACGTAAAGGCGACGAAAGAAAAGTTTATCTGATCGAATCGTCGCCCGAAGATCAATTGCAACCCAAGCTCCACGATTACTCTTATCGCAAACCGGGCGACCAAATCCCGATCCATAAACCTCATTTGTTCGACGTCGCCACAAAGCGTCACATCAATATCCCGGATGAACTTTTCCCGAATCCCTGGAGCACCTCCGAGATTCGCTGGGCGCCGGACTCCAGCCGATTCACTTTCCTCTACAACCAACGCGGCCACCAGATACTCCGCATCATTAGCGTGGACGCCAAAACGGGCGAGCCGCGTATCATTGTCGATGAGCAGAGCAAAACATTTATCGACTACTCCGGCAAACGATTCAGCCATTACATCGACGAGACGAATGAAATCATCTGGATGTCGGAACGCGACGGCTGGAATCATCTCTATCTCTTCGACGCCAAGACGGGAAAGATCAAGAACCAGATTACTCAAGGCCAATGGGTTGTCCGCCGTATCGAAAGCGTGGATGATGAAAAACGGCAAATCTGGTTTGAGGCCGGTGGGATTTACCCTGAGCAGGATCCTTATTATATCCATTTGTGCCGAATTAACTTCGACGGCTCCGGCTCAGCCGTTCTAACCGAAGGTGACGGCACACACGAAATCACCTTCTCGCCCGACCGGCGATTCTTTCTTGACCGCTGGTCCCGCGTCGATCTCCCACCTATCACGGAGCTGCGCCGCGCTAAGGACGGCAAGCTCCTCTGTGAGCTGGAACGGGCCGACTGGGACGCACTACTGGCCACGGGTTGGCGCGCACCGGAGCGATTTGTCGCCAAAGGCCGGGACGGGATGACAGACATCTACGGGATTATCATCCGACCGAGCCATTTCGACCCTGCTTGCACGTACCCCGTGATTGAGAAGATCTACGCGGGTCCGCAAGGCGCCTTCGTGCCGAAATCATTCGGGCTCCGTACCCGCGAGCTTACGATCGCCGAATTGGGTTTCATCGTCGTACAGATGGACGGGACGGGCACATCACATCGCTCCAAGGCTTTTCACGACGTCTGCTGGAAAAATCTCGGCGATTCAGGCTTTCCCGACAGAATGCTCTGGATGAAGGCGGCCGCGACTCAGTATCCCTGCATGGACCTGACGCGCGTCGGTATCTACGGCGGTTCGGCTGGAGGACAGAGCACGTTACGGGCGCTTCTGGCGCATGGCGATTTCTACAAGGTCGGCGTCGCCGATTGCGGCTGCCACGACAATCGTATGGACAAAATCTGGTGGAACGAACAATGGATGGGCTGGCCGATGGGTCCACACTATGAAGAACAATCGAACGTAACACAAGCTCACAGACTTCAGGGCAAATTGCTGCTGACCGTCGGAGAACTCGATAGGAACGTGGACCCGGCCTCGACGATGCAAGTCGTTAACGCCCTGATCAAGGCAGACAAAGACTTCGACATGCTGGTCGTCCCGGGCGCCGGGCACGGCGTGGGGGAAAGGCCCTACGCCAGCCGGCGACGCATGGATTTCTTCGTTCGCCACTTGCTCGGCGTCGAACCCCCCAGCCGGGACCAAACACGCGAAAAACCATCATAGCTGTGAGAAATACGGGCTAATATGATTCGAGTGATCTTCCAGACGTTCGAGGGAAAACGCATGTTAGTACTGCATCAGCCTAACCGAGGTCCAGATGAGCGCCCGCGCCTTTTCAACGTGCAAGAAAAGGGAACATCGCTTTCCATTATGCCTTATCCAAAGTGACAAAGCTTAACCTGCGCTATCGACCTTTCAGCCATACATCGATGGGCCGTTTAAAGTCATCGGCGTGAAACGGCAACTGAGTCTTACTGCCCGACGCAGCGGATTGGTAGCCGGCATAGAGCACTTCCTGCACGACGCGGCCGTCCTCACCGGTCGCCTGAGGTTCTTCTTTGCCGCGAACACAGCGGGCGAAATGACGCATCTCCTGAGGAAAACCATAATTCCATAATTCCTCGAAGACGGGGTAGGTCCATCCCTTTGTCGTCGGTGCCTTCTCGACGGCGTAGCCGTAGCCGTACTCGCTGTAGGTCGGTAAGGCGTTGCCCATGTGCAGATCGGCGTAGGTGACACCCCCTTCACCGTAAACCTCGATCCGGTCCTCCATGCCGCCTCGTCTCGCCCAGCTATTTTCGATCAGACCAACGGCGTCGTTGTCAAATTCGAGGATGCAAAGCGAATCATCTTCACCTTTGGTCTTATCGCCGTGCACGTGTGTGGCCATCTGACAATAAACGGTTTTAATCTTAGGCCGGCCTAAAAACCAATAGCAGAAAGCGATCCCATGACAACCCATGTCCATGAAGACGCCTCCCCCCGATTTCTCGACGTCCCAGAACCACGGCGCGTGCGGGCCGAAATGCTTCTCCATCTGCTTGACCAGGTACACCCGGCCGAACGCGCCCTGGTCGGCCATTTCTTTCGCCTTCACGTATTTGGGCGTGAAAAACAACTCCTCCGCATACATCAATAACACGCCTTGACTTCGGCAGGTTTCGATCATCTGATCCGCCTCTTCCAGCGTCATACAAAGCGGCTTTTCGCATACTACGTGCTTACCGGCGCCGGCGATATCAACAGTCATCTGGGCATGCAGGACGTTCGGCGCCGCAATAGTCACCATTTCGATATCTTTTTCCGCGAGCATTTTCTTGTAGTCCGTAAAAACGCGGGCGATTCCGAATCTGTCCGCCAGCGTCTGGGCGTGGCCGGGCGTGGGAGAAGCGACGGCGACGACCTCGGCCTCATCCGGAATCATCCGAAACGATGCGGCGTGTATCTCTCCTTCGAACTGCGATCCAATAATCCCAACCTTGACTCTTCCCTTACCGCTCATAATCAATTGACCTCCTTACTGATTTTCGATTGATGATTTACGATTGATGAATGCGGCTTCGCCGAGCACCAAGCCTCCATCCAAATCGTAAATCCTAATTCATGAATCATACATCTCAAAGCGTCCATCCGGAACGATATTTGTAATGTAGATACTCGTTGGCCTCTGGCAGATTTGTAATCCTGAAATTCTCACTGTCCCAGAATAATCGTTTTCCGCCTACACGAACGCACACCGTGCCCAGCAAGACCGCCTCGGTCAAAGGACCCGCAAAACCAAAGTCGGAGCGCGTCGGACTGCCCGTCTTACAGGCTTGAATCCATTCCTTGTGGTGGCCGATTGACCGGGGCAATGTCTTGGGCGGTCGTTTGTACGCCTTCATCTTCGCCTCCGGAATTAATCGCGGACTATTTCCGCCCCAGCCTTCGACGTACATTTTCCTTTCGTCGCCCACGAAGATCAATCCATCCTCGCGGGATAGCTCGCGCTCCGGGTCCAGCTCGTCCGGCCGGGCCGGCAACATGCCGCCATCGTACCAGTGCAGCTTGACCGGCGGCATCCCTTCGCGGGCCGGGAACTCATAATGCACGATCGAGGCTAAAGGTAAGGTCTCTCTATAGACTAAAGTCGAACTGGCGTGCACGCTCGTCGGCGCGCCGAGCTTCAGGGCGGAAAAGACCGGCGCCAGGTTATGAATGCCCATGTCGCCCAAGCCGCCCGAACCGAAATCCCACCAGCCTCGCCATGCAAAGGGCACATAGGCCGGGTGATAAGGCCGATAGGGGGCCGGGCCAAGCCACAAATCCCAGTCTAAACTTGAAGGTATGGGCGGCGTCTCTTTCGGTCGATCAATCCCCTGGGCCCAGAAAAGCTGCCCGTTGTGCGTCGGCCGGTCGGACCACGCGTGAACTTCACGGACCCGGCCGATAGCCCCATCCCAGATCCATTCGTTGATTAAGCGGTTGCCTTCAAAAGCCATCCCCTGGTTGCCCATCTGAGTGGCCACACCCGCTTGGCGTGCTGCTTTAGCGATGGCCCGCGCTTCATGGACCGTCCGGGTTAGCGGTTTCTCGCAATACACGTGCTTACCCATTTTGATGGCCATCATCGTCGCCACGGCGTGGTTATGATCCGGCGTTGCCACCACAACGGCATCAACGGTTTTTTCCTTCTCGAGCATGATGCGAAAATCGCGATACTTTTTTGCCTTCGGATAGCGCTTAAACGTATCCGCCGCTCGATGCCAATCCACGTCACATAGGGCTATAATATTCTCACTGTTCACGTTATCCAGATCCCATCTTCCCTGACCACCAACACCAATCCCGGCAATGTTGAGTTTCTCGCTCGGCGGGATTCGACGAGGCCCTCCAAGGACGCGAGCGGGCACAACCGTCAACGCCATAGCGGCTGTATAACCTCTCATTAAATCCCGTCGGGTGATCCCCGAACTGCATTTGTCACCATTCACTTTATGTGTCTTCATAATGCCATTCCTTCTATATGATAAAATCAAAATTTAGAAATTAAAAATCAAAATTGCGGAATCGACGCTTCGCGTCGATGACTTCATTAATTTTGCACTTTGCATTTTGATTTTTGCATTCTCCGTTAGACGGCATCGAGTATCGAAATAATGGAGATGATACGCCAAGGAGCGCATGAATACCAGCAGGATTCTCCTTGACAAGTCCTTGAGCTCGCTTAACGACGGATCGGATGTCCGCAGCGCAGTGAAGTGATGCAGTGGAGTCGTTAAGCCGGCTTTTTCCTCCGTAGCGAAGTCACTGCTCACTGTCCGAAAAAAAGTTAATAAAATATCAAACTTTTTTATTTTTTACGAAAGAATTTCATCTAACTTGCCGATATATAGTATAGGGGGAGAGAAAGGCTATCTTTCTCCCAGGCCCAGCTAAGGGCAAGGTCGTTTGAGGCAGACGCCTCGCGGAGTGGAGATCCTTGACGCCACTCAACGGACTTGCATCACGCGTCGGTGCAATTCAGACAATCATTTTTTTTTGAACGCCGAATGTATGTTGTTATGAACGTACATTGACCGGCCATCAATGTATCCGTTCTAACGAGCATCTTCGGCACTGCGCACTTCGTCTGCGCAGAGAAAGGAGTCTTTTATGATCGCCAAATCGTTGTCGGAAAATGATCGCATGCGGCCAAAAGCGTCGGAACTCAGGGGCGGCTTGAGCAAACAAGGTCGATTGCACCTTCGTCGGCCCGTCCGCTCGCGGCTGTTCGAGTCGTACGTTCGAGACCTTCACGAGATGATCGGCCTGTGGAAGGCCGGCGAGATCAGCGATCTCATCCTTCGCGAGGTCCTGTTCGAGATGACGAAAGCCATCGATGCGCTGGATGTGAATTACGAACTCTATACGCATCTGCAGAGGGCGCATATCGTCCTGCTCGACAATGTCTTGCGAGCCGTCCATGACCTCGATGACCCGGTGGACGAAGCAGCGCAGGCGGACAGGGAACAAGAGGAAATAATCGAGAAAAAAGTCATTTCAGCAATAGACCGTGCGCACAATCAAAACAGCGCGGCCAAAACCGCGTCATGCCCGGCGTGACCGGGCAAAGAAATGACCGCGCTGCTATGGAATGTGTCGGATTACCGGACGTAAAACCGTTAATATTTCTCGTAGGGACGGCCCCCTGTGGCCGTCCGAATCCGACGCCGGGAGGATGTTTACATGCCAACAGACACAACCAGTCGGGATGAGGAAAGGGTTGGCCGTGCGATGGTCGAAGACTGCCTGATGAATGGATTCAGAGGTTGGGTAAATTTTATGCATACAGATGAGGATTTTAAAGAGAGAAAGAAAGAAAGTAGCAAAGAAAGAAAGAGAGAAACCTCGAATTCGAGTTCGAATACGACCTACGACATCTCGAGTACGAATTCGAATTCGAATAAAATAGAGATCTTTCTTTCCCTGATCGATTTTCTCGTCGAAAACAATCCCGCGACGATTGAACGGCTTTTCGATCTCGCCTTCGAGGAGCTGCGCACTGAATGTCTCGATCTCGACTTCGGTATCGACTTCGAGACGGACTACGATTACGTTACGATTGCGATGGAGGATTAACAGCCGATGGATGAAAGGACTCTGAAACACTGGATGATCGAGCGGAACCTTACCGTTCTGGAAGGCTCGGCCGATGAGCGGATCGAGACCTTCGAAAAGGTTATGGCCTACGTGCTGCCGAGAAAAACCGTGTCGGATCGGACGTGCCATAAAAATATCATTCGCTGGATGCGCCGTGCGTTCCTGACCTCCGGCTGGACGCCGAACGCGTTGATGCCGAGATTCATCGATGCCCTGCTCGAAGCGACGGGACCGACCGTTCGCAATCCGAACGCCGTGTTTATCACCATTCTCAAAAAGGAGTTTGGCTATGCATGCGGCAAGGCTTAGTGTCGGAACGCAACATACGACCCTGGTCGATTCGGACGTCGCCCAACGTCTCGAAGGCAAGAACCTTCAAATTCACGACAATCGCTATAATTACGTGAAGCTGTGGGAGCAGGGCCGATACCTCTTTTTGCATCGCTGGATCATGCAGGCTCGAAGGGGCGAAATCGTCGATCATATTAATGGAGACGGGCTGGACAATCGACGTTCGAACCTTCGGATCGCGACCGTTAGCGAGAATACGGCCAACCGTCATACCACCCGTTCGAGGACGGGCTATCGTTGCGTCGCGATGCACAAAGATAGACCCCGTCGCCGGTGGCTCGTCTATGTTCAGTCCGGCCGAAGGTTTCAGAAAAGTTTTTTCAGTTGTTACGTAGCGGCACTCTTAGCGGATCGCACGCTTCGGCAATTCTGGACCCATCCCGGGTACCTGAACTATCCGTTCGATGTGGCGATTCCGGAGCTCGAACCATTGATATTTTCATCGATGGGCGCCTGGATGAGGATCGTCTTCTCGAAGAAATCGGACGGTCGGATTCGCGCGATGGACTGTCGGGTCATGGGCGCGGAGAATCCGGCGCAGCCGGAAAATTGGAAAGGCGACCATCGTGATCTGATTTTCGTCTGGGAGCGCGACAAGGGCGTTAGATGCGTTCCAAAGCAGAATATCTTGTGTCTGCACGTCAACGGGTCAAACTATCGCGTCGTGAGGACGAGAGACCGGCGCATTTTAAGGAGGTCAACATGACAACAGAAACCCTCAAAAGACAATCGAGCGTCGCGCCCGTGCCTGCGAGGCGTCGGCTCGCCTATAAAGGGCTACAATGGTTCCATGATACGCCGAAAACGGAATCGGCGATGTATATTCGTTTTCAAACCCTGCCGAAAGCAAGCTACGACGCCCTCACGACATTCTATCATTGCACAACCGATATCGAGCTTTTTTCCCTCATCTGCAAATGGTGGTGTGTAAAACAAGCATGAAAGGAAATTCAAAAATCAAAATGCAAAATGCAAAATTAAGGAAACCATGAAGGAAATGTAAAAATCAAAGTGTAAAATGTAAAATTGAGGAAGTCATCCGCCTTCGGCGGATTCCACAAGTTTGATTTTTAATTTTTGATCTTTGATTTTCCTTTGGCGGATTCCACAATTTTTATTTTTAATCTTTGATTTTTGATATAAAGCTATGGTTATCCAAGCCGGACAGAGCAACAAAACGACCGATCCGCAAGGTATCGCTCCCTCGTCAAAACGAAAACTGCACGAATACATCAAAACGTTCCTTGGCGTCTCGATCCCCATGCGTTCGCTTTGCGACGATCATCAAGCCCCTTTCGACTATCTCTGGCATTCATTCAACGAAACAACCGCCCCTCCTGAGAAGCGCCGTCGAGGTCGCCGTAACCCGGCGGCGCTTTATTCTAACGGCGATTGCATTGTCTGGGCCAATCGCGGCGGAGGCAAGACGTTGATCGCGGCGATCGTCACGCTTCTGGATTCGTTATTCAAGCCCGGCTGCGAGACCCGGATTCTCGGCGGCTCAGGCGAGCAGGCCCGCCGAATGTACGAATACCTCGCTTACTTTGTCAATCGGGGCTTCGACCGGTTCATCGAGGGCCCGCTCCTGAAATCGCGTTGTTCGTTCAAAAACGGATCGCGCGTCGAAGTGCTTACGCAATCGCCAACGAGCGTACGCGGCCAACACGTCCAGAAACTCCGTTGCGACGAGCTCGAATTATTCGACGAGGATGTGTTCGCCGCCGCTCACTTTACGACGCACAGCACGGATTCCATTCGTGCATCGATGGAATTGCTCAGCACGATGCACCGCCCTTACGGACTCATGCAGAAAGTCGTCGCCGGATCAAAAGAACATAAAGCGCATGGAACGCCCGTATTCAAGTGGTGTGTTTGGGAAGTGATAGAAAAATGCAGGGGCCGTTCGTGCTCGCAATGCCCGTTGTGGACGGATTGCCGGGGTAAGGCCAGACGCGGCTCCGGCCATCTGCGTATCGACGACGTGATCGCTCAGATGCGGCGGTCGAGCCGGTCTGGCTGGGAATCGGAAATGCTCTGTTTGAGGCCGTCGCTTGAGAATATTGTCTTTGCCGAATTTAAGGAGGATGTTCATGTCAAAGATATTGCCTACAATCCTGATTGGCCTGTTTACCGCAGTATTGATTTCGGATATGTTCATCCCTTCGTTTGTCTCTGGATACAAACCGGTCCTGCCGGCGCTGTTTATGTCATTGACGAATATGTACGATCGCGCTGCACGGTGGCTGAAAACGCGATGGCGATCAAAGAGCGGACCGGCGTCCCGGAAGAACGTGTAGCCGGGACGTTCTGTGATCCGTCCGGCGGCCAGAGGAACCCGATCACCGGCACGAGCGAGATACGCGAGCTGCGCGCCTGCGGCGTCCACGCCAGAGGCCGGGCGACGCGAATCCTGGACGGCGTCGAACAGATCCGACAGGCGCTGAGGTCGGGCCAGGGCAAAGCTGACCTGCTCATCTCGCCGAAATGCGTGCGGCTGATCGAAGCGCTTCAGTGCTATCATTATCCGGAGGACCCGACGGTACCGACGGAGACGCCCTACAAAGACGGCGTCTACGACCATCCGATCGATGCATTGAGATATTTTTTCGTGAATATCCGGCGCACAGGTAAAGCAAAGTCGCGTCTGTATTGATGGATACGTTCGTAAGGTCGCGTGAGAAATAAATGTAAAAATCAAAGATTAAAAATAAAAATTGCGGAATCGACGCTTCGCGTCGATGACTTCCTTACTTTTGCACTTTGCATTTTGATTTTTTATTTTCCATTGCGCCATTGCGCTGCGCTGGAAGCAGTCAATCCGTCATTTACGCGCCTGCGCTTTGTGCATCAGGTCATAAACCCAGTCTTCGAAATAAAAGGGGTAGAGGTGCATTCTTTCACTGGCTAAACGGATGCCCTTCTTACTAAGCCAGGCCCGTAATTGATCTTTATCGGCCGGAAATTGCTCCGCCATTCTCTTTTTGTAAAGACCTCTCAGCCTTCGGCGTCTTTTTTTGCGAAGCGCCTCGTCCTTGTCAATCGCTCGAAAATAGTGCCGAATTTTATCCACCTTCATACTCTCGTCCTTCTTGAAATAAGGAACCAGTCGTTGTGGAATTTTGTCCGGAACCACGAACTCATCATCGAGCGCCCCGCGCTCGATCTCACCGCGTTCGTAATGCAGGAATGGATCGAAGAAAAACGCAGCGGGATGAAAATCGACGCGATGCGAAGCCAGATAAGTCACAAAGACATCCAGCGTTTTGTCTTCCCAGAACAAGTTGAACGGGCCGTCACCGATGAGGAGGATATAGCACATCAGATTTAAGTCTCTGCGATTATAGCCAACGATCGTGTTATACGCCCTGCGAAGTTTGGGTAACGTCTCTCGGCGCACGTCCACGATTAACAACCGTGAATACACGGTGTCTTTAGCCATGCCTTCGATCTCCTCGACGGTCTCTCTTATCTTCGTCTGCCGGGGTCTAATCAATTGAACGTGCTTCATCCGCGGATCGTGGTGAATCCTTTCGTAAACATCCGTCGCCAGAACGGGATCCAACGTGAGGATATGGATTGTGTTTCCTCTGGCCGAATGGCTCAGGATGTCCACCTGGGGATCTTCGATATCATACCTTCCGTCCAACTTCTCTTAGCCTCCTACTTTTCAAATTAAAAATCAAAATGTAAAATGCAAAATTAAGGAAGTCATCCGCCTTCGGCGGATTCTGCTATTTTGATATTTACATTTTTTTCTGCGCGGATTAAGCAACTCATCGACTCATCCTGATGCACTAAAACCACTTCATCAAAACGAGCCTCACAAAGATCTTGTCGATACTCATCAAATGTGTACGTTCGGCCGCCTTCCGTGTTCACCAGCATATTGACGGCAAATAACGCCCCGGCTTTCGGACGTGTGCGCGATGCGTCCATAATGATATCACGTATGATGACCGCACCGCCTTCATCGAGGGATTGGTACGCTCTGGAAAAAAGCGCGCGATTCTGCGCCCTGGAATTCTGGTGACATACGGCGCCAAGCCACACGAGATCCACCCCATCCGGCAAATCATCATTATAATAATCCCCTCCTACAAACTCCACCCTGCCCTTTAGCCCGGCTTCGGCGATTCGACGCCTCGCCATCGGTATAACCAGCGGCAGGTCGAACAACGTCGCCCGGGCTTCGGGTACGGCTTGAAGAAGCGCAATCGTCCAGGTGCCCGGCCCCGCGCCGACATCAAGTACGCGCCGGAATTTCAAAGGCTGCAACCTGTCAACCACTTCAGCGGCAACCGGTTCGGAGACATTTTGCATAGCGCCGATGAAATCGGCCCGGTCGGCGGCGACTCCGCGAATGCTCGGACCCGTTTCAGCGGGACCTCCCTTTTGAACCACTTGCGACAACAAGGACCAGTGACGTAAACAGTTGCTCATATGCCGAACCATCGGCAGGATGTTGGCGGGTGATTTTTCGCTCAGGAGCCTCCCTACATCCGACGGAACGCTGTAAAGATTGCCCTGCTTGTCCAGAAGCTCCATCGCGGCCAGGGCATCGAGCAAAATCGTCATCGCCCTCGAATCGGCGCCAAGCTCACAAGCCAGCGCTTGAGCTGTTTTGGATTGTTCGTGCAAAGGGGTGAAAACATCCAGAACTGCGCCGGCGGTTAACACACAGGCCGGCTGAAACGAGCGGGCAACGTCCAAAATTTCCTGGGCGGTCCATTTTTTCGCCATGAACAGATTCCTATTGACTGAGATACTTCAATTAACGCTCGGTCATACATAGGATATCGAATCCGCCCGATAAATACAATGTTCATCTTCCTCCCTATCGTTGATTAGAGGCGATTGTCTTCTATTCCTCCGGCGCGCAAACGGCATCCTGATTCTCCGCCGTTCTATGCTCTTCACAACAAATCACAATACATCCAACCAAGCTGAAGATGGATAAGATCAACGCACCGATCAGTAATGCTCTTCTCATGGTTTGTTCTCCCTGACCCGGCCTTAGCCGGTCCCCAAAAGGTTGATTGAGTTTTTCACTCATGACTTCGTGAAAGGCTTCCCAGAATCTCGATCTTGTTTTCCCACCGATGAGAATCAATCTCTGCCGGTAAATTCACCTGCGAACACCACCACTGGTGCAGCCATTTTCGGATGTGTCGTAGCGCCTTCATTTCAATGTCTCCTGCCATTTTGGCCTTGTTTTAGAAATTCGTGTTCTCTACTTAAATAAAGGCCACAATCCGGCGCAGGGTAACGGAAATAATGAACGACAACCAGGACTTCTACGATCGTTTGTTGCCGACGAAGTAGCCCAATACCAGCGTCATCGCGGTGCCGATGGGGAAATGCCAGGGCCAGGCGAGCGTGAAGTAGATAGGCTCGCCCTCCGGCGTTCGACCGACTACAACCAGGGAGATGACCAGGACCAGCGCTGTTGCCAGGGCAACGTAAACGATCCTCACCGGGTGGGCGCGGAGATGGCGGACGGCTTGGACGAGCAGGATCAGGCAGGTGATCAGGACGATCCATTTCGGTATCGTCTGGTGCCAGTTCAGGGCAAAGACGATGAGCATCGATAGCGGCACACCCCACATCAAGCCCAGGTCGTCGCGCTGGGTGGGCAGGAAGGCGAGCAGAAAAACGCCCAGCAATGCGCCGTACGTGTAGGCCGCCATGGCCAGCGCGAACTGGATCAGGTCGGCGTACGACTGGGCGATCGTATCGCAGGAAATCGCAAACGCCGTCAGCAGGACGCCCCAGATCACCACGATAACCCGCGAAGCCCGGACGTAATGCCGGTCGGAGGCCTCGGGCTTGAGGTACGGCTTGTAGAGAAGCGAGATGGTCGATTGAGACAGGGCCGCCAGGAGCGAGTCGAGCGTCGAGATCGCGGCGGCGAAGATCGCCGCCATAAGCAATCCCGAAAGGGCCGGCGGCATGACATTGACGATATAGATAGCGAAGATCTTCATCGAGTCGTCATCGACGACCACCTGCTCGGCCCCGCTCAGCGGGAAGTGCCGGTAGTAAACGTACACAGCCGCGCCGACGAACAGCAGCAGATACGTCAGCACTTGCGAGAGGCCCGAAAAGATGATCGCTTTGCGGGCATCGCCCGCGCTGCGGCACGTGAACATGCGCTGGACGTTGAGTTGGTCCGTGCCGTGCGAGGCCAGGGTCAGAACGCCGAAGCCGATCAAGCCGCACCAGAGCGTGTACGCTTCCTTTGGACTGATGCTGAGATTGATGACGCGGAGCTTGCCGGCGGCGTGGGCTTCCGAGACGATGGTTGCCAGGCCGCCGTCAATCGTGATCGCCGCGAACACCAGCGCCGCGATGGCGCCCAGCGTAAACAGGAGGCACTGAATCGCATCCGTCCAGATCACCGTGGTGATGCCGCCCATGATGGTCCAGCCGATCGAGACGGCGCCGATGATGATGATCGAGGTGGCTACGTTCGTACCCGTGACAACCTGGAGCGCCTTGGCCGCGATGTAAACGCGGGCGCCCTGGGCGAGGATGCCGCCGATCATGAACAGGCCGGTGGTGATACTCCGGACACGCGGGCCGAGCCGGTGGCCCATGTATTCATAGGGCGAATAGATCTCGCGCCGGTAGTAAACGGGAACGAAGAAGTA
>CAYZAT010000015.1:0-24950 GCA_964476475.1 uncultured Pirellulales bacterium | reverse complement strand
CGCTCTGCCAAACGGCATTGGGAAGTAACAATAGCTCACTCCATCCGCTGTGCCTATGGGTATGGATTTGACTGAAGGTTTGCCCCATGCGTAGCCGAAAAAATCCCCCGCGGGACATAGAACGGCGGGTTCCTTGTCGTCGTCCCAATACGCCCGAAGAACGATCCCGCGCTCCTTTCCCGCCAGCGCTTCCGGCGGCGAGATGAGAAGACCCACAATCCTGCCCGGCCGGTCGATATTGACAACGGTCGCGGCCTCCTTTGCTTTCAACCGGACCTTGGAATGGAAACGCTCGACGTTTCCGCCGGGCGGAACGGCATAGGAACTTATATCCGTCCCGGATGAACCAAATAGTTGCCGGGCTTTCTCAAGATGACGCTCATACTCACCCTGAGATTGCTTCGGGAAGCTCACAATGGACGTACGTTCGGGATAGGTTGCATAATTGATCTGATAAAACCGCATACGCTCGGCGCGGATGAAGACCTTGCACGACTTTTTGTAAGGCAGCGGGACGTAGCTATAGAATCCCCCGGCCCCATAACCGACGAGCGGCCTGACAAAAACGGGATGCTCGCCCAGAAAGAGTTCGCGAAATTTGACCTGGATGCTCGGTTCGCTTTCGCCGTCGAAGTAGAATTCCATCATGTCGTCCGTCGGCGTCGGGGTCCAGATTCTGTAAATGACGCCCGGCCCTTTAAGGTCGGCCAGCACCAGGCCGCCTTCTTCCTTCCGCACGAAGGAATACTGCCCGCCGAAGCCGTCGTTGTTGCCGCCCGTCCGGTCGTAGCTGGACACGGACGCCACCTTCATCGACTCTTTGAACGCCGGCAGACGATCGAGTCGATATAATTCCTGAATCCCGGGACTCCAACCCCCGGCCAATGAACTTGCAGATAATGAAAACAACACGACAGCATAAACGATGATTAAACTCGGTGACAGGTCATTTCTCATTTCTCTCATTCCTTGCGATTTATACCTCGGTCATGCAAAAAGCTGAATTTTCCAGATCATATATGATTGGCTACAATTTTGCAAAATTCTTGTCGGAGGTTATAATCCTGAGAGAACAAAAATAGAATAAAAGGAGAAAAAATGGATCATCATATACCTTTCGGTGCGACGGGACTAAGAGTCACCCCTATTTGTTTCGGGACGTGGCAGCTCAGCCCCCGTTTCTGGGGCGAACAATCCAAAACGGATGTCTTAGCCGCGATGAACGCCGCATACGATGCCGGGATCAACTTTTATGATACGGCGGATGCCTACGGCGATGGCTATGCCGAGACGGTGCTCGGAGAATTCCTGGCCGGCAAGCCGCGTGAGAGCTTTGTGATTTGTACCAAGGTGTTCAATCATTTCAATCCGGATGCATCGCGGTATCCGGATCTGTCGCCGGACCATATCCGCCGGCGTTGCGATCTGGAGCTGAAGCGCATGGGCATCGAGACCATCGATCTCTATCTGCTTCATTTGTTCGATCCGATGACGTCCTTTGCGGACGTGGCCGAGACGATGGAATCATTGAAGAAACAGGGAAAAATCCGCTGTTACGGCGTCAGCAACCACACCGTCGAGCAGCTTCGGGCGCACCGACAATTTGGCGCATACGATGCCGTCCAACCGTGTTACAGCCTGATCGATACAAAAATCGAAAGCGACCTGCTGCCCTACTGCCAGGCCCGGAACATCGGCGTCATGATCTATTCGCCCATGCACAAGGGCCTGCTCACGGGTAAATACACCGGCCATGAGACCTTCACCGACTTTCGCACGCACCTGCCCGATTTCCAGGGCGAACGTTTCACGGCCCTCGCCGAGGCGGTGCAAAGCCTGGAACCGTTAGCCACAAAGTATGACTTATCTATCTATCAGCTCGTTCTAACGGCAACGCTGATGCATCCCGCTATCAATGTAGCCGTCGTCGGCATCAAGAATCCGGCTCAAATCACCGAAGCCGTCGGGGCCATGGGCAAAACGATTTCACGCGAAGATTACTTTGCCGTTCGCAAAACTCTCGCGATAGAGGGTATCTCGAAAATCAAGGATGCCGGCGGGGAGCGGAAATAACCGGTTCCCAAGACGGGATACATCGTGTGGCGAATGCATCGTCCGGAGTCTTACACTTGTGTTTTCAGACTTCTATATCCCGGCTTGCGTTTTTTCGCTTCAGAGGCCAAACCTCTAATCTCTGAGGCCTGGTCTTCCCGTGTCAGGGCCTGACTGCAGCGCGAATCCAAATTGTCCAGCACGGTCACGAAGTTGATATACGCTTCGTAAGGCGAGTCGTAGTGGTTGAAATATTTGTGCACGTCGCCGTCGGCAAAGTATTTCGTGCACATATAGTAGAAGTGATCCGACGTCTGGAGCCGGCGCCAGTCCGCGATGATATCCGGATCGTTCGTCGCTTTGACCCGATCCGCGAGCGCGTAGAGCCGGTGGAGGGCGTTGTCCTGCATGGGATTGCCCCGCCACGCCGAAAGGTCCCGCTCGATGTCCGCCCAGCTTATGGTGTACGGGACATCGAATTCGCCGACGGGATCGTACGCGGCCACGACCTCGCTGGGCGTCTTGAAATCATTGTCCGGATGTTTCAGGATTTCCGAAGGCAATCGCTCCATAAACCCGAAGATGCCGGTATCTTCCCATTGATGTTCGCCCAACGTCTCGTAGTCCATGAAGAGGTTGACAACATACCCATTGCCGTTAATCGCATTGACCCAGCTCGAAAACCGCTCGGCGGTAACGGGCCATTCGCTCCAGTGGCGATTGGAGAACCGAAAGGCGATATCGTCGCTGAGGCGATAATTTTTGAGCAATAATTTCAGTCCGTCGGCGTTGGGCGGCCGATAAAGGAAATCCGGACTCCGGTAGCCGAGGATATGATCGGCGCCTTCAACGACGATGGCGTTGAAGTCACCGATTTGCTCGATTGCCGCGGCGAGATCGTTATTATAAATCAATTCGGTATTACGGAAGATGCGCGGTTTTTGACCGAACAGCCGATGGATGATTTCTCCATGGAGGCGTATCTGTTCGACGAACTCTTCCTGTGAATACAGGAAGCTCAGACTGTGATGATACGTTTCGGACAAGAATTCCACGCAGCCGGTGTCGGCCAGTTTCTGGAAGCTGGATAAGACCCCGGGCGCGTACCTCTCGAGCTGTTCCAGCAACGTCCCGGTGACGCTATAGGCGATTCTAAACCTGCCCTCGAATTTCCGGATCAGTTTGAGCATGAGCAGATTGGAAGGCAGATAACATTTTCTCGCGACACGCTCACATATCTCGATGTTCTTAGCCTCATCGAAATAATTGCTGTCCTGCTCGAAAATGGTATATTTCCTAAGCCGGTACGGCTGATGGACCTGAAAATAAAAACAAATCGACGGCATTACGACTCTCCCTATCTCGACACGGGCTGCCCGGCCAAGACGTCTTCATAGACACCCTTCACCTTTTCAGCAGCATCTTCCCAGCGGAATTTGTACATTTCGCTGTGACCCCGTTCTTGAAGCATCCTGCTCAACGTGGGATATTTCAGTACGGCCACAATCTTGTTGGCCATCTGGTGGACGTCCCAGAAATCGACCTTGAGCGCATGGGTGAGCACCTCGGCGATGCCACTTTGTTTGCTGACGATGACGGGAACCTTAAATTTGAGGGCTTCGAGCGGGGCGATGCCAAAAGGTTCGGAAACGGACGGCATCACATATAAATCGGCCATCTGATAGGCCCGGTCCACATCGATGCCCTTTAAGAACCGTGTAAACAAAACCTTGTGACCGATACCGAGATACGCCGCGAATTCAACCATCCGGTTCGTCATATCGCCGTCGCCGGCCATGACGAACTTGACATTCTCTATTTTTTCCAGCACCTTCTTGGCCGCCATGAGGAAATACTCGGGGCCTTTTTGCATGGTGATTCGACCCAGGAACAAAACGATCTTGTCCATTTCGTCGGGGCGCTTGAATGAGAAAGCACTCTGGTCGCTATCGTTATGCTCGACGCCGTTATAAACCACCGTCACTTTCTCCGGGTCCACCCCATAGCGACGGATGATGATGTTCTTTGTATAATTGCTGACGGCGATGACCTTATTGGCCAAATGCATTCCCCGCCGCTCGATATCGTAAACAACCTGGTTGAGATTGTCGCCGCTCCGGTCACATTCCGTGGAATGGACGTGTACCACGAGCGGCCTGCCGGTCGCTTCCGCCACGGCAACCCCACCCGGATACGTCATCCAGTCATGGGCGTGGATGATATCGAAATCCTCGATGGTCGCTATTTCCATGACCTTTAAGGTATAACGATGCACCTGTTCAGACAGGTCTTGCGGATAGTTCTCGACCTGCCCAACTTCCTGCGAGTGCCATGAGCGCGTGTAATACTTGTTTCCTTTCCGGAACGGGCCTCGGCCGTGTAAATGTTCCTCGTCCGACGTGTAGCTCACATAAGGGCGAAGAGAAGAGGAAATTTCGTGGAAGTTGACATGATCGAATGCACTCACTTCCTCGTCTTTGATATACCCTTCGGCGCCGAGCACCCTCACCGGACCGGAGGAATCCTCCATATAGGCTTTGGGCAGCACGAAGGCGATACGAATCCCCAACCGCCCCATGGCCTTCGTAAGACCATAACAGGCAGTACCCAGTCCACCACTGATGAAGGGTGGAAACTCCCAACCTAACATGAATGCCTTCATCGATATCCCTATCGTTTTAGCCAGCCGACTCCGGCGTCGTCCCTCAAGGACAATGTCTGGAGACGCACAACGTCCGTGTAATTTACTTGATTTGAACGTATTCGTGCGGATAGTCAAGCAAAAATTTAGACATTTTTTATGTTTTGATGAATTCTTTTATTTACGTGCCGCTTCACCCGGCAATAAATACGGCAGACCCTTCCAAACTTGCATTGCGTTTCCACAGAATGCGATTCTCTCGGTGAGGTCCTTACGTTTCTTGAGGGAATCTCGCCCCTGTTTTAGTGAATCGAGGCATTGTCGAAGATACGCGATTTCCTTCTCAGCGTCCCGGATCGAGGCGGGAAAATCAGGGCGAACGGCACAGGAAACGGTCCTCACGGTATTTTTCAAACGATTGAAGCGGAATTTTTCAGCCGTGCCGAGTTGTTTTATCAACTCGCTCGCCAATCCTTTCGCAAGTCGATCCCTCTCTTGACGCCCCACGTCCCGGTGCCGGGAACGATGGTCGCCGCACGGGCCTTGAAGAAACAGAATGGGACAGTCGAACTCCCGGCTGAGACGATCGCAGAGCACGCCGGGGCAGACGGTGCAAAGCACAGAAGGAGAATAAGAACAGGCATCGTACAAATTCATACGTGCCGAATAAATGGTTCAACGTCGAATTATAGCAGGAAAAACGCTCGAATTCACCACCGGAACGTTCAACGGAGAGCAAAGATCAAAATACGAGAATCCGGCCCGTCGTCGGGAAGAAAGTATAGATTTCCATCAAAAGCCATGCCTTCCCGGCTGAGACTGGTTTTCCACCGGTCTGGCGGCAGGTCGATGCGCTTGATCAGGCTCCAGGTATCCGGATCGATGATGTCAATAGCGGATTGCCCGTCTTTCAGACCGCTGCAAAGCAGTTTGCCGGCACAAAACTTGATGTCCTGGTAGGCTGCGGAAGTGGGAGAAGCGATTTTCTCCAACTGAACTCCGTCGAAATCCCACGCATAGAAATGCTTTGCGTCCCAGTTAACGCCGTAGAGAAAGCCTTTCCCATCGGAGGCCACCGCGCCGATGTGGTCGTTGACTTCAAACGACCTGCGTATTTCCAGACTGTTCGGATCGATGCCGTGGATCATCGTTCGGCTCTCTCTTCTGTATTCGGCGTTTGGAACCCATACGTACCGGCCGTCGTACTGCATGCCTCCCGGATGAATCAATAGACCTTCCGTTAAGTTCTTTTTCAAATTGAGGCGGCCGTCTTGCCTGTTCATCTTAAATAGCCAGGCGCGCTTCTGTTTTCTATCCACTGAGGTGACGAAATAGAATCGTTCTGTCACATCGAGGCCCTGGACGTGGTGCGTACCAAATTCCAGGGGCACTTGTCGGATCAGCGTAACATCTGCGGTGTCCAGCAGAGAAGCTAACATTTTGGCTGATGCACTTCCACCTCCCGTTCTGCAGGCTGAAACGACCGAGATAGCCATCAACGAAAAAACGAGGAGAACTCGATTCAGGGATTTTAGGGTTTGGCACATCTGCAATCCTTTGCATTCTTATGAAGAGATAATTCCCGGCGCACCAGGGCGCAGTGGCCGTTTAAATAGCTCGTCGGTGGACGCGTTCACTTTGCTCCACTTGCCTGCGTAATTTCCGAAGACCCCTCTGGGCGCGTTTCTTGGCGGCTTCAGTAGAAATATCCAGGGCGACTGCGATTTCCTCGAAAGTCATCGAGTGGACGGCGCGAAGTTCAAGCACGGATCGCTCGTGGGGCGGAAGCGATTTGAGTAATGCGATACAATCCGATGCCGGTTCGCTCCGAATGTAGCATTGGATCCGACGGGTCAGATGCTGAACGGCTTCTTTTTCACGCTTTTGTTTCCGTAGCATGTCGATGCAGATATTGCGCAGGATCGCATAGAACCAATACGAAAACGGCCGGGATGAGACGTATTGGCGGCGTTTCCGGATCACTCGAACGAAGGCTTCCTGGACGGCGTCTTCCGCCGAGACCGGATCGCGCAACATCTGGCGGGCCAAAGCCGCCGCCGCTGGGGTAAAGTCGCTCACAATCCGCTCGAACGCGGTTTCGTCCAAATGCTTCTTAAACCGTGCCATCATATCGTCGTGCGTAGTGTCCTGCCGGTCCATAATAGCGTTGATTATCGCCTAAATCCTCAGAAAATCAAGTGTTAATTACGATAGCAGAATCTTACTTATGTCACCGATTATCCGGGATCGAAACTCAAAGTGTTTGATTCGACAGCTTCCTCTCGTTATACTCTGTGCCATCCGAAATAACTTGATTTGCGAGCGAACTCATGGGAACAATCGAGCAAGGCGTTAAACAAGCTGTTGAAAACTGCCTGAAAGTGCAAACCGGTGAAAAAGCGGTCGTCATTACAGATACGGAAACCCTCGCCATCGGGTCCGCTCTAAAGACGGCCATAGAGAAAATCACCGGCCAGGTGCAATTCTTCGTCATGGAGGATTTCGGCGAAAGACCGATTGCCTACCCCGAGGCCATTGACGAAGCCATCCAAGCGGCGGACGTGAGCGTTTATGCCGCCCAGGGGGCGAAAGGGGAATTGCAAACCTTCCGCATGCATTTGCTCAAAGCGATTGAAGCCAACGGCAAGCTTCGGCACGCTCATATGATCGGCATCACGCCGCAGATCATGGAACAGGGGATGTGCAGCGATTACAGTGAAATTCAGCGGATCAGCAAACTCGTCTATGAAAAGGTCAAGAATGCACGCGAAATTCGCGTCGTGACCGGCAAAGGAGGCGACTTCACGGCGGAATTCAGCCCGGAACTCCATTGGATCATCAGCGACGGCGATATCACGCCCGGCCATTGGAAGAACCTGCCCGACGGCGAAGTCTTCACGGCCCCCATCAACGTCAACGGCACGGTCATCATCGACGGTTGTCTGGGGGATTTCTTCGCCGAACGGTACAGTTCCCTTGAGAATACACCGGTTATCGTCGAGGTTAAAGACGGGCGGGCCATAGAGGAAAGCCTCGAATGTAACGACGAGAAACTCAAACAGGAATTTGCGAAATACCTTTTCGAGACGGACGAGAACAGCCATCGGGTAGGTGAATTCGCCATCGGGACGAACACCGGCCTGACCGAATTGATCTACAACCTGCTCCAGGATGAGAAGTTCCCCGGCGTCCATGTCGCCTTCGGCAGCCCCCTGCCGGGCAAAACCGGCGCCGATTGGAACAGCAAAGCCCACGTGGACGGCGTCATTAGAAATCCAACCATCCACGTCGATGGCGACATCATCATGGACAAAGGCACATTCCGCCTTGAAGAAGCTGTCTGAAACATCTTACGGGCGAACTCATGGGAACGATTGAACAAGGCGTCAGGCAAGCCGTTGAAAACTGTCTGAAAGTGAAGGCCGGTGAAAAGGCGGTCGTCATTACGGATAAAGAAACCTTCGAAATTGGCTCCGCTCTGAAGACGGCGATAGAAAAGATCACAGGCGATGTACAGTTCTTCGTCATGGAGGACTTCGGTGAAAGACCGATTAACTATCCGCAAGCCATTAACGATGCCATCAGAATTGCGGATGTTAGCGTGTACGCTGCCCAGGCGGCAAAAGGAGAGTTACAAACTTTCCGCAAGAAGATGTGCGATGCCATCGAAGCCAACAGCAGGCTTAGGCACGCACATATGGGCGGGATTACACCGCAAATTATGGAACAAGGGATGTGCAGCGACTACAATGAGATTCAGCGGATCAGCGGGCTTGTCTATGAAAATGTCAGGAATGCCAAAGAGATCCGCGTCGTGTCCGGCACGGGATGCGATTTTACTGCATTATTCAGCCCGGAAATCAAATGGGTTATTAGCGATGGTAACATCACCCCCGGTAAGTTTAAGAACCTGCCTGATGGAGAGGTCCGCACCTGCCCATTCGATGTGAACGGCACTGTTGTCTTTGATGGCTGTCTCGGTGACTCCTTTGCCGAGCGATATGGCCCTCTTGAGAATACGCCAGTGATTCTCGATGTTGCAAACGGCCGGGCTGTTAAAGAAAGCATACGGTGCGATAAGGAGAAACTCTTGAAAGAATACACCGAGTATCTTTTTGAGATCGATGAGAACAGCAACCGGGTGGGTGAGTTTGCCATCGGCACGAATACCGGCCTGACCGAACTGATCTGCAATATGCTTCAGGATGAGAAGCTCCCCGGCGTACACATCGCCTTCGGAAGCCCCGGGCCGGGCAAAATCGGCGTCACATGGGACAGCAATGCCCACATCGACGGCCTCATCAAGAATCCCACCGTCGCCGTCGACGGTGAAATCATCATGGACACAGGCACCTTTCAGCTTTGAATAGACTGTTTGAGTTATTATCTGGAGATTAGTAATGAGTAGTCTAAAACACGAATTTACAGAACAGCCCTTTTCGGCGTATGATAGCGTGCAGAAGGGATTCAACCGTCGCGAGTTCATCGCGGCAACCGGGATCGCTTCGACGGCGGGATTGACCCTGCCCGCTTGGGTCGCTTCGACCTTTGCCGATTCGGTCGGGAAAAATCGACAGCAACCTGTGTTTCGTTCACTGAAGGTTCAGCCGGTATTCAACTGCGAAATCTACCCACGAAAACCTGCAACCAGTTGGCGCTGGACAGGAGCCATTCAAAACGAACAGGAATTGCACGAGGAGGAACGGAGGATTCGACGGGATCTGGAACAGATGACGGCGTCCGCGGACTTCCCTGTGGATATCTTGCCATTGATAACCGTGCGTAACCTTGAGCAGGCCGTTTCGGTCACAAAAAAGGACTATGATGTTCTGATCATGTATGCCGCCCGACGAAATCCAAAGCTGCTTGAGACGTTGGCTTCCCCGGATAGGTGGAACTTGATGTTTGTTCGTCACCGTTCGGGCCCGCTTTATTACATGTATGTCGGCGCACACACTCATTTTCTTCGGAAAACCCGTGATGAATTCGGTCAGGTTGGTATGGATGTGCATGACATTGTCGTGGACGACCACGCCGAGCTTCTGTGGCGCCTGCGTGCCTATTACGGATTGAAAAACACTCTTCAGAAACGAATCGTCGCCGTTGGCGGCCCCGGCGGCTGGGGCGTGGGCGGCCGGGGAGCACCGGAACGCGCTGAACAGACCTGGAAGCTGGATATCGTTCCCATTCCCTATCCCGAGCTGGGCGAGCGGATCAAAAAAACCCGACAGAAGAAGGCCCTTTTACATTCCTGCCGGAAAAAAGCTGATGTGTATCTCAGGGCGAGGAACGTGACTCTTGAGACATCGAAGGATGCCGTCTATCGGGCCTTTGTCCTCTGCGAGGTGTTCAGGGATTTGCTCGATGAAGCTCAAACGGATGCGTTCACGATCAAACAATGCATGTCCACCATTATGCCGCTGGCACAAACGACGGCCTGCCTGCCCCTTACCCTGTTGAACGATGAGGGGTATATGGCGTTCTGCGAATCCGACTTTGTCGTGATACCTTCAGGCATTCTCTTGCGCTACATTTCCGGCAAACCCGTATTCCTGTGTAATCCTTCCCTTCCCCACGAGGGTATGCTCACTTTTTCCCATTGTACAGCCCCCAGACGGATGGATAGTGTCAATTTGGAGCCGGCGAGAATTCTGACGCATTATGAATCAGACTACGGCGCGGCGCCCAAGGTGGAAATGCGAAAAGGACAGCAAGTCACGATGCTCAATCCTGATTTTGGCGGCCGACGATGGCTTGGCGTGGCAGGAGAGATTCTTGATACGCCGTTCTATGAGATGTGCCGGACCCATATGGACGTCGCGGTCCAGGGCAACATCGAGCAGTTACTTCAAGAAATTCGAGGTTTCCACTGGATGGTTTCGTACGGGAATTACCTCCGTGAAGTCGGATATGCAGTAAAAAAAGCGGGACTTGATTGCCTGACATTGGTTTAGGTCGCCTTTATTGTACGGCTATATTAAAAACCATCGCGGATAGATTCACATCAGGCGTCGTTTCTGGTAAAATGAGCTTTTTGATAAAGATTGTTAGGAAGTTGGATGGTTTATGGCGTTACCAGTCGTTGCTATAATTGGCCGGCCGAATGTGGGTAAGAGCAGTCTGCTCAATGCGCTGGCGGGGCAGATGATCAGTATTGTCGAGCCGACGGCGGGCGTGACGAGAGACCGCGTCAGCACCATTATCGGCAAGGACGATCAGTACTTCGAGCTTGTCGATACCGGCGGCTACGGGATCGTCGACAGCGATCAGCTCAGCAATCATATCGAGCAGCAAATTCACCAGGCGATGGAATCGGCGGATCTCGTGCTGTTTATGGTCGATATTCGCGACGGCCTGGTCCCCCTGGATAAAAACGTCGCGCAGCTTCTTCGTAGGAACGATCTCGACGTCATTGGGGTAGCCAACAAAGCCGACACCGCTAAAATGTTTCCCGCCGCGGGGGAATTCTCCAAGCTCGGTTTCGGCGATTTTCTGTGCATCTCCGCCAAGAATAATCTGAATAAGGCGGACTTGCTCGATAAAGTTTTCGACAGGCTCGCCCACTTGACGTCGGGCCACGATCCCAAAGAGCCGGCGATGAAAATAGCCATTGTCGGCAAGCGGAATGCCGGCAAGAGCACGATCGTCAACGCAATGGTCGGCTCTGATCGGGTCATCGTGAGCGAGACGCCGGGCACGACCCGGGACGCCGTGGATGTGCGATTCGAGAAAGACGGCAAGACCATCGTCGTTATCGACACCGCCGGAGTGAGAAAGAAGAATAAGATCGCCGACAGCATCGAGTTCTACAGTTACGTTCGAGCGACACGATCCATTCAGCGAGCGGATGTCGTGCTGCTGATGATAGACGCCACAGTGCCGATCTCACAGGTGGATAAGAAGCTGGCCCGATTCATCGCCGGCGAGCACAAGAGCTGTATCCTTGTCGTCAACAAATGGGACCTTGCCAAGGACGCCGCGGGCACCGAGGACTACGAGGGCTACCTTACGAAGCTGTTGCCAGGTCTCAAATACGCACCGTTGGCGTTTACGACAGCGACCGAAGCGAAGAACATCCAAAGCGTTCTGGACCTGGCGGCGGAAATCTTCAAGCAAACCACGACGTGGATACCCACGGCCAAACTGAACAAGGCCTTTGAAACCATAAAACAGGAGAAAAGCACTGCGGCCCGAAGGGGCAAAACAGGCTGGCCGAAGATTTATTATGCGACACAGATCGCGATTAATCCGGTGACCATTCTCATGTTCGTGAACCGGCCGGACCTGTTCGATGAACATTACCTCAGATTTATCGTGAATCGCTTGCGGACCATGCTGCCGATTGAGGAGGTGCCGATCCGGCTGCTCGCTCGAAAACACAGAGAGTAACGGCCGGCACGTCGTGGATGGGAGACTCGGAGAATAACGGATGATCAGAATGTTCCGACTTTGGGGTTTGATACTCATCCTTGGCAGTTTACAGGGCGCTTACGTCCAGGCCGAGCACGAAGGATTCGATCCCGCGGAGTGCTTTGACAAGGTATGGGACATCATCAACGATGAATTCTGGGACCCGAATTTTAACGGTGTCGATTGGGAAGAGGCACGCCGGTGCTATAGACCGACGGCCTTAGACGCAAATGACCATGAATCGTTTGCCGAGATCGTCAACCGAATGTTAGCCGAACTCAAGACCTCGCATACTCGTTACTATACGAAGTGGGATACCGGTTATTACATCATCAAGGTCGTCTTTGGAAAACCCGACACCCATCGGACCGGGATCGGAGTGGTGACCCGAGAGATCGAGGGGCGTCATTATGTCGTCGCTGCACTTCATTCATCGCCGGCGGAAAAAGCCGGACTTCTTTTGGGAGACTGGCTGGTCGAAGTCGATGGTCAACCGTTTCGCCCGATCCGTTCATTTGAGAATAAGGCGGACCAGGACGTCGAAGTGGTTGTTCAGCGAGATTCCTCAGATTTGACGCGCAGAAAACTGACGGTTAAGCCGCTGGATATGAAAGAAAAGGATCGTCTGGGCAACGATTCATATGCCAGCGTGAAGACAATTGAACATGGAGGGCATTGTTTTGCCTATGTCCGTCTCTGGTGGCTGCGCGGGGAAGAAATGAAGGGGACTCTGCAATATGGGATCGGTCGAGCGAATGAGACGGAAGGAATCATCATCGATATCCGGGATGGTTACGGAGGCGATATGGGCTATGAATTTATCGCTCCTTTTTTACAATACGGCCTGGGAGAAGTCACGGTCGAATCGACGGATCGCAAGCAAACATTGAAGTTTGTTGCCGGATGTAATAAGCCCGTGGCGGTTCTCATCAACGGCGGTTCTCGCAGCGGAAAAGAAGTCCTGGCTTATCTTTTCAAAAAAACGGGCAGAGGCCTTCTGATTGGAGAACGTACCGCCGGATACGTCACCGGTGGCAGAAAACGGGAGATAACCGAAGAGTCGTTTCTGTACTTTGGAGCGTGCGGGCTGCGTATCGACGGAAAGCGTTTGGAAGGCGTCGGGGTGAAACCGGATATCGAGGTCCCTTTTGATATACGCTTTGCCGCCGGGAAGGATATACAATTGGAGCGGGCCAGGGACGAAATGGTCAAGCTCATTGAAACCTCAAAGTGATTTCTGAAAGCGCGGCCCTTCGGGCCATGAACGGATAAATAACGAAGGAGATAGCCATATGAATTCTCTTGTTGTTGCGGGCATTGCGGTTTTCCTGTTGCTGATCGGGTATGTTTTTTACAGTCGCAAAGTCAAACAATGGGTGGGGCTTGACGAAGATGAGGTCCCCCCATCCGTCTCGATGAACGACGGCGTCGATTATGTCCCCGCCAAACACTGGACGATTCTGTTCGGGCACCATTTCGCCTCGATCGCGGGCGCGGCGCCGATCATCGGGCCCGTGATTGCATGCCTTTTCTGGGGTTGGCTGCCCGCCGTCATCTGGATCGTGGTCGGCGGCGTGCTCTTCGGGGCGGTCCATGATTTTACGGCACTCTATTTGTCCCTCAAACACAAGGGCAAATCGATTACGACGGTGGCCGAATCCGTGATGGGCAAAACGGGCAAGATTCTTTTCAGTGGATTCGCTTTTTTGGCGTTGATCCTGGTCGTGGCGGTTTTTGCCGCGGTGGCGGGTCAAACCTTAGCGTCCACCCCGAAGGTCGTGATCCCGACGTTCGGTCTCGTGGGCGTCGCTCTGATCGTCGGTATCATGATGTATCGTCTGCAAATATCGATCCTGCTATGCTCGATAGTCGGCGTGCTGCTGCTGATGGGTTTGATTGTGGCGGGCTACTATCTGCCCGTCGAGCTTCCCGTGGATAATATGAAAAGTGCAACGACCTGGTGGACGATCATATTGCTTCTCTATGCCATGGTCGCATCGGTAACGCCCGTGACTCTGCTCCTTCAACCGAGAGACCATCTGGCGGGCGCCGTGCTTTATCTCGGGATGTTTTTCGGTTTTTTGGGACTCATTATCACCCATCCCGAGATGAAGGCCCCCGGTTATCTTTCTTTCTCCACCGCCAAAGGCGGGCTGTGGCCCATGTTGTTCGTCACGATTGCCTGCGGCGCTATTTCCGGATTTCACAGTCTCGTTTCCAGCGGAACGACGTCCAAGCAACTACCGCGAATGAAGGATGCCCGCGTCGTCGGTTATGGAGCCATGATTATGGAAAGCGCATTGGGTGTGCTGGCGCTGATTGCCGTCACGGCCGGTTTGTACTGGAAGAGCGCCCCGGCGGGTTTTGAAGGCCTGGTTTATCAAGATATCTTTAACACGGGAGGATGGATTAAAGCCTTCGGCACGGGATACGGAGAGCTGACCAAAGTGATATTCGGCAGTTTTGGGATGCTGATCGGCATCACGATGCTCAAGACCTTTGTGATGACGAGTCTTGATTCGGCCACACGAATCGCCCGTTACATTTGCAACGAGCTGCTCGGCGAGACATTCAACATCCCTTACATGAAAGATAAATACGCGGCCACCCTGCTGGTCGGTGTTTTGGCGGGCGCCCTGGCGCTCGGTAACTGGAAAGCGATCTGGCCGGTCTTCGGCGCGGCCAATCAATTGATTGCCAGCCTTGTTCTGATTGTCGCCAGCGTCTATCTGATGGCGCGCAAACACAAGTATTTATTCACGGCGATTCCGGCGGTGATTATGCTGGTGACGACCATCGGCGCGCTGGTTTACAACACGTACGTCTTTATCACGGCGGACACACCGAACATCCTGCTCGCCGTCATTGACGTGGTTTTAATCATTCTCGCGCTATTCCTTGCCTGCACGGCGATCGTTACAATACACAGCACAAGAAAAGGCGTTCCCGGCCCATAAAGGAAGGAGACTGATTGAGGTTTATTGTGTTTATGGATTGGGCGCCGAGGACAGGGGAATGAGCTTGAATCGGGCGGTGACGGGCGTTTGATCCAAAACAATATCACCGTTTCGAACATCGTCCAAATGGAAATTGTAATGCACCTGCCTGCTTTGCGCCGGCTGGTCTTCATCCTTATCATAGATGTACAGGGTCATTTTGAATTCTTCCTGCGTTTCATACCTTGCTTTGGCCTGGTTTGTGGCCCGGATTTTGATAGGCTCTCCTATCACCGCGGACTGATTGAGCAATTCCACTTTAAAACGGCCCATCATATTATCACTAAAGCAAAATCCGATGGTGGCCGTGATATCGGGAAAACTCTTAAGTCGTTCCTCCTCCGGAGGGATTCTAATCGTGACCGAGTTATTCGAGAGTCGCGTTTGCCCGTCGGCTAATTGAATATGGGCTTTTTTCTGAACAGGCGTTTTTTTGGCCTTCTCGATTTCACTGCGCGTCAGGACCACTTTGGCCTTGTCGCCGGGCGCCCAATTGTCAGGCGGCCAACCTTCAGGCGGCACAAGGAGCTTTAGCGTTGAGGGTTCGACGATACTCTCCACGCTCAGCAGCGCACCGCTTTCCTCGTAGCACTCGACCGCCAGCGGTTTCTCGATAAGCCTGACCACGTTGACGTCGATGGTCTCCGGCACACAGGATTCGACGACGAGCCCGGAATCCTGCAGTTGGGCGCTTTTTTGGATCAGATTTTGAACGGTTAACGGTTCCCCACTGGCCACAAGGCCCTCCTTTTCCGCATCAAGGGGGAAAAGCAGGCTGAGCGAATGATTTTCTATTTTCCGTTTGATATTGGTTATTCTGGACGCCGGCCCTTTGAGCGAAATATTATTCACATCGAAGGTGCGTTCGCCGTCGAAGCTGATCCAGAATCGAGGATCGGATTCTGTCAAGATAATGGTCGCACCGCTCACGTCATATGTTTCGTCGAGCGCCAAGTCCGTCCAGACCCATATCAGAAGGGTCAAGAATAACACAACGGCGATCTTGCTGATTTTAACTTTTGCCAACATCAGATTTCGCTCTCAGCATCCCAGGGGGCTTGATTTATGACAGTACGCCGGCCAGATGCTTTTTCAACTTCGTCTCATCCAGATTCCGAGTCAGCTTTCCGTTTTCTGCGATAGAGATCACTCCGGTCTCTTCACTGACGACCAGGCAGACGGCGTCCGAGCCGGTCGTGATACCGACGGCGGCACGGTGACGCGATCCCAGTCCGGAGCTGTCCATACCGGCGGGTTCCGCCAGGGGCAACTGCACTCTGGCCGCGACGATGCGGTCGCCTCGTATGAGGACGGCCATGTCGTGAAGGGCCGTGCCGGGCTGAAAGATGGTCCGGAGCAGCTCGGAGGTCACCCGGGCGTCGAGTCGAACACCGGTCTCGATAAACTCACCCAAGGCCACCCTTTTTTCAACAACGATAATCGCACCGATACGGGCGCCGGAAAGGTCCAACACGGCGGCCACCATCTCTTCCACCGTTCGGGACAGTTGCAATGACGCGCCCGACCAAAAATGGCTCTGGCCGATTCGCATCAGGGCTCTTCGGACCTCCGGCTGGAACGCGGCCACGGCAATGATTAATACGCCCACCAAAAAGCCGTTATAGAGGTACTGCAATCGTTCCAGAGGGAGCCGGCCGACGACCAGCTTGAGGACCAGAAATCCCACGATCAGGATGAAGATGACGGCGCGGAATAACCTTTCACCGCGCGTGCCTTCGAGAAAATCCACCACCCAATACACCACAAGTCCGATAAACAGCATCTCGGGGAAAATCCAGAACCCATTCCCGGCCACCCGGATGAAATACAGGCGTATCTGATCGATGAGTGTCTCCACAACTCAATTCCTTTTGTTCCTGTTGAGCACTCAGATTGACGCATATCACGATAAACTTGGGGATATTGTATGTTTAACATCTATTTTGTCAATGAAAAACTCTTTCTTTTATGCCAAGTTATTCCCTTGACGTACCGAATGTACGCCTGTAGAATACGCTCGCTATTTAGCGACTGAAAGGACATGAATTTGCGATCCATGAACTCCGACGATTGGATTGATATGATATGAGGAGTCCATTGTTCAATGATGTGCTACACTGATCCGGAGTATGAGTCGTGAAACGTAGCAGAATTAATAGGGTAATGCAGATCCTGACAACGTTGCAGGCGGGACAAGGCTGTACGATCCGCGATTTGTCGAGGATGTTCGGGACCAGCCGTCGAACGATCTTTCGCGATCTCAAAGAGCTCCAGGCGATGGGCGTGCCTTATCATTACGATCCCGTGACGAATCGTTACAGAATGGAGCCCGAATACTTTCTGCCGCCTGCGGATTTAAATTTGCAGGAAGCCCTGGCCTTGCTCCTGCTGGCCCAGAAGGTCAGCAACCAGATCCAATTTCCGTTTCGAAAGTCGGCCCGGCTGGCCGCGTTGAAAATCGAGAGCAACTTGCCCGTCGGAATTAAGAAGTATTGCAGCAACATCCTGGAACATATCTGGACGCGGCGAGAGGATCAGGCATGTCTCCGACAGAGCCGTCATTTTGACAGGATTTTCTCAAAACTGCAGGAGGCCATCGCGAGGAAACGAATCGTCAGCCTGAGCTATTATTCACCGATGAACGCCCATGAAACGGATGTCGAATTGTGCCCCTATCACTTGCTCTACGAGAATGGGATGTGGTACATATTGGGCCGCTGCAACCGACATAAGGGCATTCACACGTTTGAGCTGAACCGCATCAGAGACTTAACGTTGATGGGGAAATGCTTCCTGGACGATGAAGATTTCGACGTGTCGGAATACCTCCGCAGGGCGTGGTCCACGATACCGGAAGGTCACATCTACCATGTCAAACTCCTGTTCCTGCCCAAAGTGGCCAAGGACGTTGCGGAAGTGACCTGGCATCACTCCCAGAAGGTGACGTACAACAAAGACGGATCCGCTCTGATTGAATTTCGTGTGGACGGCCTGAGTGAAATCACCTGGTGGGTGCTGCGCTATGGCGATCAGGTCCAGGTCCTTTCGCCGAAGAGTCTCCGGAAAAGAATCCGTGAGATCGCAGAAAATGTGGTGAAAATCAACGAGACCGACCACCAACCGGTATAGGTATAGCATTATATACACTCATAACCCGACACAGGAGTATCAAGATGAGCAGAAAAAACATTCATCGGCGTCAGTTCTTGCAACATGCGGTCGGCACGACCGCCGGGGTGGCGGTTTTTCCTTATGTGATTTCAGCATCGGCGCTGGGCAACGCCGGAAACGTGGTGCCCAGCGAGAAGATCACGGTCGGCTGCATCGGGGTCGGCCCACAGGGCAGCGGCGTCATGGGGAACTTCCTCAAGCAAAAGGACGCCCAGGTGGTCGCCGTCTGCGACGTGAAAAGCCCTGTGCTCAAGGCCGCCCGGGAGCGCGTGAATAAGCACTACCAGGGCACGGGATGTGCCGCGTACAAAGATTTTCGAAAACTTCTCGCCCGTGATGATATCGACGCGGTGCTGGTTGCGACGCCGGACCACTGGCACGTGCTGGCGGCGCTGGCGGCGGTCAGGGCGGGAAAAGATGTGTACCTGGAAAAACCCATGGGACTGAGCCTCGCCCAGGACCAGGCGTTGCGTAAGGCTGTCCATCGGTCCGGCAGGGTTTTTCAATTCGGTACGCAGCAGAGATCGAGCCGCAATTTCCGTTTTGCCTGCGAATTGGCCCTCAACGGTCGGCTGGGAAAACTACACACGATCAACGTCTGGTCGCCGGGCAGCAGCCAGGGCGGGGACGGGACGCCGGTGCCCGTGCCGGAATGGCTCGATTATGAAATGTGGCTGGGACCCGCCCCTTTCACGCCCTACACCAAGGATCGCTGCTCGAACAAGCTGTGGTGGTTTATTTCCGATTACGCGCTCGGTTTCATTGCCGGCTGGGGCGTTCATCCCCTGGATATCGCCCTCTGGGGCGGCGGCGACAAGGTGGCCTGCCCCGTCGAGATCGAAGGCAAAGGCGTCTGGCCCACTCAGGGCATATGCGACACGGCCATGAACTGGAACGTCGTGTGCAAATACGACAGCGGCGTGACGATGAATTTCACCGGCGATCCGTATCCCGACAAGTGGAAGAAGCGTTACGGTCGAACCACCAGCCACGGCACGGCCTTTGAAGGCACCGAGGGGTGGGTGCACGTGGATCGTTCCGGGATCAACGCTCATCCGAAGGAGCTGCTGACGACAGAACTCGGCCCGAACGACATTCACCTGTACAAAAGCAACAACCACGTCCGGAATCTTTTGGATTGCGTCAAGAGCCGGGCCGAGACCATTTGTTCGATCGACGTGGCGGTCCAGGCGGATATTATTTGCCATATCAGTGACATCGCCATCCGGCTCGAGCAAAAGCTCCGGTGGGATCCGAAAGTCGAGCGTTTCACCAATCATGATGCCGCCAACCGGCGGCTGTCTCGGGCCATGCGCAGCCCCTGGACGCTGTAGGAGCGCACAGAGTGTAAGGAACCATTGTTTGAGAAAAAGGAGAAAAAATGACCAGGAAGTTCGTGTTTATGTTGCTGTTTGTCTGTTTGCTTTTGGCGGGTTGCCAAACCGCGCCGAAGGGGTGTCAATGGCAGAGTCTTTTCGACGGCAAGACGCTCGATGGCTGGAAGGCCAGTGAGAATGAAGGTACCTTTACCGTCCAGGACGGGATGATCGTGGTGCACGGGCCGCGAAGCCATCTGTTCTACGTCGGACCGGTCAACGACGCCAACTTCACGAATTTCGAGTTCAAGGCCCAGGTAAAAACCGAATCGGGCTCCAATTCCGGCATCTACTTCCACACCGAATACCAGGAAGAAGGCTGGCCGGGCACAGGATACGAATGCCAGGTGAACTCCACGCATAAGGACCGCAAAAAGACGGGCGGCCTCTACGGCGTGGTGGATGTGATCGACAACGCGCCCTCCACCGACGGCGAGTGGTTCGATTATTACATCCGGGTCGAGGGCAAGCACGTGATTATCCGGATCGACGGCCAGACGACCGTCACCTGGACGGAGCCGGACGACTGGCCGCAAACGTCCGGCCGCAAAATCAGCAGCGGCACCATCGCCCTCCAGGGCCACGATCCCAAGAGTATCGTCTATTACAAAAACATCATGATCCGCCCCCTGCCCGAGCACGCTTGGTAATTCCAAATCGGTCGACATAAGGTATGAAAAGGGCCGGTAACGTGAGCGTTGCCGGCCCTTTAACAACATTGGGACGTTTTTTTCTTCCCTTTTTTAAAAATTGTTGCCAATGTTTATTCTCATGGTTGGATGGGCCGACCGGGCAGTTCCTCGAATAAGTGCTCCGCAAGCACGATAAGGTCCTGGACATCGACGACGCCATCCCCCCAGGGCATCGGGCCAATGTCACACAAGGAATAATCTGTGCCCCAATGGTCCACCATGATGCACATGTCGTCGGCATCGACGATTCTGTCGCCATTGAAGTCAACGATGGGGATGATGGGCGCCTCATATAGGTCAGACCCGCCGTAGCTGTCAGGCCGGCGAGAGTCAAAGTAAAAAGTCGAGCCGTCGGGCGAGACGAATCCACCGGAGTCGTAGCTTGATGTATTGATGATTGGTCCAAGATTCATAGGGGCCCTCCAAGGGGAAGAGCGGTTCACGCGAGTTGTGATCCATATATCCCCGCCACCAAACCCGCCGTCTCGGTAGCGCCCATGGAGCTCGTCCTCCATGATGAAAAGTGCCAAGCCGTCGACTGATACGGACGCAACAAAGTCTGCATCTGGACCTTCCACCGGGGGGCCGAGCTTTACTGGGTCTCCCCAGTCGTCCTCTGTCGTTGCGCGTGTGCTCACATATATAGGTGAAGGATAGTTGCCGCTGGGGCGAGCGGAGGAGAAGTAGAGTTCCAAACCATCGTTGGTAATCCAGACCGTACCGTCGCCAGCAGAAGTATTGACCGGCGGCCCGAAGTTCTCTGCCGGTCCCCAGTCGGAATCTTTTGTTGCGCGTTTGGCTACCCATGCATCCCACCTTCCCTGACCACCTGACCGATTTGCGTCGAAGTATAACTTTAATCCATCGGGTGATAAGCGGGGCATGTATTCGGCACCAGAACGGTTTACATTTGGTCCGAGGTTCATCGGTTCTCCCCAATCGTCCTCTGTTGACACTCTTGTACTCACATAAATGTCAAAGTGACCATAACCACCTGGCCGACTCGACTGGAAATAGAGTTCCAGTCCGTCAGATGTGATAATGGGATTGTAGTCATAACGTGGACTATTGACCGTTGGGCCAAGATTAACGGGCTCGCCGAAGGTGAAATCCGCCTTCACCATCTCTGTGGTTATGCCCAATACAAAAACCAGTACAGTTGAAATTATCTTTTTCATCTTACTATCCTCAAAATTGTTAATATTCTCTTGCCGCACATTGTGCTCAGCCTTGCCTGTACTATTTCCTTTACTGCAGAACCGGCGTTTCCAACGCATGGGTCCTATTCTTATTAATACCAAAACGCGAGCAAAGTGACGTTTTTTCTGGAATTTCCCTTCAAAAATGGGTAAAATTTCTTTAAAGTCCTTATTCCGTGGAGGTTAGGATAGTTGAGACCGAGCCTTGTAAATAAGACTCAACATTTGGTTGCCCTGGCCAAGAGTGGTGATGCGACTGCATTGAGCCAACTGTGCAGAGTTTACAGTCCGCGGGTGCACTGGATGATTCGGCTTCGAATGGGCAGAGAGCTACGTTCGAAACTGGAATCCATGGATTTGGCACAGGAAGCTCTTATCAATGCCTTGAGCGGATTAGACGACTTTACCTACAAAAGTGAAGGTGATTTTGTAAGGTGGCTCTCCAAAATATGTGAGAACGAGCTTCGTCGGAATCTAAAGAGGTTACATGCCGATAAGCGTGATATTCGTAAAGAAGTTCGACTGGACAGTTTTGAGCAAAACTCAAGAAGCAGATTTGCGGATATTCATATACCCATCGACGCGACCACGCCAAGTATGATTCTGTCCAAAAAGGAAGATTTGGATAAACTCGAGAAAGCGATAGATCAATTAAAACCCGAGTACAGGGAAGCAATCATCCTGACTAAAATCGAAGGACTATCTTGTCAGGAAATATCAGCAAGACTCGGTAAGAGTAACGCTGCTGTACGAAAGCTTGTTTCACGTGCGATATTGGCCTTGGCTATGGTTTTTGAGAGTGACCGATGACTGGACACATCGAAGATAATGATGAGCATGTCCTTGAAGAAGCTCTGGAGCAATTCATCGAGTCACAATTATGGGGCGGCAAATCCGACATAGATGAATTGGTGAGACAATATCCTCAGTTTGAGCATCAGATCAAACGGAGATTAAGGAAGATACAGAGAATAAACGCTTTGTTCGATACCCTTGTCCAGTCCGATGATAGTGATTTTCATGACATTCAGACTGAACAAAAGCTCGTTGGTCAAAAAGTCGGGAGCTTTGAGATAACCGAGATGATTGGCCACGGAGGCATGGGAGTAGTCTATCTGGCTCACGACACGAAGCTCAAGCGCTCTGTCGCCATCAAAAGTGTCCCCGCGAAATGGCGGACAGACTCGAATACGAGAGTGCGCTTCAAACGGGAGGCCGAACTATTGGCCTCGCTGAATCATCCCAATATCGCTGCCATCTACGATATCATTGAGCAAGACGAAAGTGTCGGTTATTTGATTCTTGAATATGTTCCGGGCGAAACGCTCACCGAGCGCATCGCTCGCGAGCCGCTCACCCTGGAGCAAGCTCTTTCAATCGGGCAGCAAATCGCAGAGGCTGTCTCGGCAGCTCATGAAAAGGGTGTCATCCATCGGGACCTCAAGCCCAGCAATATCAAGATCACGCCAGAAGGTAGGATCAAGGTGCTGGACTTTGGCTTAGCCAAACTTTCCATAACTGAGGCTAAAGAAAGCAATACAGCCAGTCCTCGACCCGACCGAGTCGTCGGCACGCCGGCTTATATGAGTCCTGAACAGGCTTGCGGCAATGAGACCGACCACCGAACGGATATCTGGTCATTCGGGTGCATCATGTATCAAATGCTGACCGGCCAGCTTCCGTTTGAGGGTGAGACGGCTACAGACACTTTGGCACGAATCATAAAAAGCGAACCCGACTGGGAAGCTCTGCCGAAGGAGACTCCTTCAAACATACGCTCACTGCTCCGACGCTGTTTAGAGAAAAACCCTAACAGGCGTCTGGGAAACGTCACAGATACGAGTATCGAGATCAACGGAACTCTTCGCAGACTTCAGACGGAACCCACGGCAAGGTTGCGAAGGACCGCGACGATTTTGAGTGTAGCTATCATCATTGCCTTATTGGCCATTGCTTTGCGTTTTCTTCCGGAGGCTCGACCTTCTTCCAGCGAAATACGGCTGGTGGTTCTTCCATTTGAGAATCTGGGGCCTGTCGATGACGAGTATTTTGCCGATGGTATTACTGAGGAGATTACTGCTCGCTTGGCAGTCATCCATGGATTAGGTGTCATATCACGTCAGAGTGCCGTACAATACAAGAATAGAAAAGAAGACGCCCAGCAGATAGCAAGGGAACTGGGCGTTGACTATACTCTGGAGGGCACTGTCAGGCGCGAACAACCGTCAGATCCAAACAGTCCCATGAGGGTAACAACCCAACTCATAAGGGCTTCTGACAATACACATATGTGGGCGGAGATCTACAGCGGTGACGTAGGTGAAATCTTCCGGTTGCAATCTGAATTAGCCCAGCAGGTGGCACAGGCATTGGACATCACGTTGCTTGACCGCGAGCAGCAAGCACTTCGGTTCAAGCCTACAGAGAACCTGGAGGCGTACAAATATTACCTGCGTGGTAACGACTATAACTATTATCGAGATTGGGCCGAAGATGATTATAGGATCGCCATACAAATGTATGAGAAGGCAGTCGAACTGGATCCGACGTTTGCCTTAGCCTACGCCCGACTCTCAGACGTTCATTCCCATATGTACTGGCGTTTTTTTGACCGGAATGAAGAACGTCTTGCCCTGGGTAAGCAGGCCGTGGACAGGGCATTCCAGCTTGATCCTCATCTGCCCGAGGCCCATATAGCCTTGGGTCATTATTACTACCATGGTTTCTTAGATTATGAGCGGGCTTTAGAGCATTTTGCCATAGCCAGAAAAAGTCGTCCTAAAAGTGGTGAGGTATTGAGTTGGATCGGTTACGTACAAAGGCGCCAAGGCAAATTAGAGCAATCATTGGCCAATTTTAAAAGAGCTTTTGAGCTTGATCCTCTTTGCGACTATTTGGCTTTTGACATAGCTCAGAATTTTATGATGCTTCGGGAGTATCCGGAGGCAGAGAATTATTACGGCCGCGCCATCTCGCTGGCTCCAGATTCACCGGATTTTTACGCCTGGAAGGCCCGTCTCTATCTACGTTGGCAAGGTAGTACAGAAAAAGCCCCATTTCTTTCGGGCTTTCCATCTCCAGGGAAGGAAAGAAGCTCCGGGAGAAAAAACCTGCTATGCCCAGTACCGGCTTTGCTGCAGCAGGAACCATCCGCAGGACTGCCCCGCCGGCAGAAGGCCATAATATGCACAAAGCCGATGCCAGGAAAAGTATCAATATGAGCATATAGAAAAAGGGCAGGATCGCCAGGTTCGATATTGGCGATATAAGGGGAAGGCTTCCGAAATAATGTAGAAGCAGCGGACCGCATGCCAGCTGTATGGAAACAGTCATAAGTATTGAAGCCGCTATATAGTTTTGCAGGACCCTCCTGGGGAATTTAAATGCCGTCAGGATCTTCTTCACTGAAGGAT
>CAYZAT010000014.1:0-25476 GCA_964476475.1 uncultured Pirellulales bacterium | reverse complement strand
GGCATGGGCGGCGGCATGGGCGGCGGCATGGGCGGCGGAGGCGGCATGGGCGGCGGCATGATGGGCGGCCTTATGCAAGCACAGAGCCTCGTCTATCTGATCCAGGAAAGCATCGATCCCGACACCTGGTATGAAATGAGTGAATTTGGCGAAGGAACCATAACCCCGTATCCTTCCCAGCAACCGAAGAAATTAGCCGTTATGCAAACCCACGAAGTCCACCAGGAAATCGAGAGATTACTTGAGTCGTTACGCAAATCGCTCGGAGAGCAGGTTGCCATTGAAGCCAGATTCCTGGTCGTCACTGAAAACTTCCTCGAAGACGTGGGGCTGGACGTCGATTTCACAATCAACGCCGGCACCCAGTGGGGAACGATTACGATCGAACAAGACTCCCTTTTGGCCGCGCAGGCGGATAGCGCTACGAAAGTCGCAGGAAGTCTTGGGGGAATCAATGCAGCGGCCAGTATTTCCGGAGGATATGGCTCCATTCTCGACGATTTGCAGGTGGCGTTCCTCATTCGGGCCACCCAGGCGCACATAGATTCAAAATCGTTGATCGAGCCGAAGGTCTCGGTTCTCAGCGGAGAATCGGCCACGTTCAGTGTGTATGACACCGTTACATTCGCCCTGCCTCCGGATACCCTGCAGACGAGAACCCGGGGCCTTGTCGGAGGAGCGGATTATCAGGATCTCTCTATACAACAAAATGTTAATTATACCAATGTCGGAACCATGCTAAGCATTACTCCGACGATCAGTGCGGATAAGAAATACGTCTTGTTGAACATCGTAACGACTCTGACGGACTTGCTCCGATTTGTCACCCATGATGTGTCGCAGGTTGTCGCAGGGGACACGGACGAAGGAGACCAGCTTATCGAATACCCTGTGACCGTTCCCGAAGTGGAAACCTCGACGGTGATGACGCGTGTCAGCGTGCCTGACGGCGGAACCTTGCTGCTGGGCGGTCAAAAAATCACGTCCGAGATCGATAAGGAATCGGGTGTCCCGATCTTAAGCAAGATCCCCGTCGTTGGAAGGCTCTTCGGCAATCGCAGCAAAATACGCGACCAGAAAGTACTGCTCATCCTGGTCAAACCGACGATTATGTTACAGGATGAGCGCGAAGCGGAGGCGATCGCCGCGCTGGAGAATCAATTATAAACTGCAAGTAATAGGGGGTGGGATCGATTGCGATCCTTCCCCCTTTTTTATCAAACGCAATAGATACCGTTGTACTATGCTGGAGTATCTCAGACTATGGACAGTTTCATAAATGATGATTGTCTTTATAGAGTTCGGAGAATGAGACACACAATTCTGCTAAGCCTGCTGGCTGTATTCATCCTATGTGGTTTTGCCGGGGCAATGGATGTATCGACATCCGACCCCGGGGTTCTCACTGAATACAGTGCATTACCCTATAAGCCCAATGAGCTTATCGTTCGTTTTGCCGATACGGATTCGACGCAGGTCCAAGCCCAACCGGCCGTCGCGGGGCCGTGGTCCCGCCGCACCTTACGAAGCATGGTCTCAGACTCGATCGTACCCGGAGCGACCGTCGCGGAAGAATACGAGACAATCGCACCGGGTCTGGCCTCCGTCCAGTTGCCCCAAGGCACGAGTCTCGTGGACGCCTTTGTCCGATTTAATCTTTCGGACAGAGTGGATTACGCCGAGCCGAACTATAAATACAAGCTGTTCCTGGCTCCCAACGATCCCAGTTATGCCCAGCAGTGGGCACTCGACAACATGGGGCAAACCGGCGGCCTCGAGGACGCCGATATCGACGCCCCTGAAGCGTGGGATTTGAACACGGGCAATTCCGAAATTATCGTCGCCGTCGCGGACACGGGGATCGATTATTCCCATCCCGACCTGGTGGATAATATGTGGACCAACGCGGGAGAAATCCCGGGCAACGGTATTGACGACGACGGCAACGGATACGTCGATGACGTGCATGGCTATGATTTCGCCGGAGCGGTGAATACCGATCCGACCGACACGTCCAGCGATCCGGATGACTTTTATTTTCACGGCACGCACGTGGCGGGGATCATCGGCGCCGTGGGTAACAACAGCGTGGGCGTCAGCGGCGTTTGCTGGAACGTCAAGCTGATGGCGCTGAAGGTGTTCGCCGACGACTACTTAACCGACGCGGTTGTCTTCGCATCCGACGCCACGGCCGCGCTCGAGTACGCCGTTGACAACGGGGCGAAGGTTTTCAACGCTTCGTGGGGCGGAGATTATTTTTCACAAACGCTCTACGACGCGATTGAAGAAGCCGGTCGAAAAGGCGTCCTTTTCGTCGCAGCCGCGGGCAACGACTTCGGCAAGAATATTGACGAGGAGCCCATCTATCCGGCCAGTTTCGATCTGAAGAACATCATCTCCGTGATGGCGACAGATCACAACGACGTTGCATCGGACTTTTCGAACTTCGGGGCGGTGTCCGTAGATGTCGCGGCCCCGGGAACACAAATCCTGAGCACCACCCCAACGACACAGAAATTCCCGATGATCGTCTTCCAGGTTGACACGAATTACAGCTTGCTGGACGGCACATCGCAGGCGGCCCCCTTTGTGGCCGGTCAATGTGCCATGATTTGGTCGCAGTACCCGGACCTGCCCGCTCCCTTAGTCAAGGGCGTCGTACTCAAAACCGTCGATCCGATATTGGATTCGAGTTACTGTGTATCCGGCGGGCGCGTCAACCTGTATAATGCCTTAACGGTCGTCCCGCCCGGAAAGCTGGGACAGGTCCTGCGCGTTCCGGCAGATTCCAACCTTCCCCAAGAACTCTATTCGACCATCCAGGAGGCGATAGATGACGCGGAGGACGGGGACGAACTGATTGCCGAAGCGAACACGCAATTCATCGAATCGATCGACTTTCTGGGTAAAGCCATCACGTTGCGCAGTGGCGATATCAACGAGCCGGACAATCCGACGATTTATCCGGACACCCTGATTACAGGTATATTAAATGAAACCTCCGTCGTGACCTTCGCCAACGGGGAAGGCTCCGACAGCGCGATCAAAGGTTTCACGATCAGTTGGGGCAACGCCGAGTACGGCGGCGGCATCCGATGCGAAGAATCCTGCCCGATCATCGAGGATTGTACCATCAGCGACAACTTCGCCACCTATTACGGCGCCGGTATCGATTGTTATTACGCCGCCCCGACCCTCAAAAACTGCACGATCGTACGCAACCAAACCGCAGGAACCACAGCGATCGGCGGCGGTCTGAATTGCGACGGTGTTTATATCATGAACGGTGAGATCGCCTCACCCGTCCTTATCGATTGCGTTATCAGCAACAATTATTCAGACAGCGTGGGCGGCGGTATTGCTTGTTATGAGACCGCCCCGACGATCACGAATTGTGTCATGGCGAACAACTCGGCTTTGTACGGCGGCGGTGGAGTCCATGCTGATTTCAACTCGTCGCCGGTGATTACAAACTGCACGATTGTTGTCACCGATCCGAACAGTCCGCAGGACGGCGGCGTTCACGCCAACCACAATTCCACGCCGACGATTACAAACTGTATCCTGTGGGGCAACGGCGACGACCTGCTTAATTGCTCCGCCACATACTCCTGCATCGAAGACGATGACAGCGGTATCGGCAATATCCACATCGAGCCGACATTCGTAGCCGGGCCGCTCGGGGACTTCTATCTGAGCCAGACGGCCGCCGGGCAGTTAATCGACAGCTCGAGCGTCGATCTTGGCGATCCCAATACGGACCCCGCGCTGCAATTGGATACATACACAACCCGAACGGACGGCGTGACCGATTCGGGTATTATCGACATGGGTGTTCATTATCCGGCCGTACCGGCGCAACTTGTTCAATTGAACATCACGATCCTGGAGGACGGCGCGCCGGTCGATCCGAATACGGCGCACGGCCGGGTCGAACCCACAAGCGGAACGTACAGGCAATATGAAGTCGTACAGCTTACCGCGTACCCCGATCCGGGATATCGCATTGTCGCGTGGACCGGAACCGACAACGATTCGCCTGCCGATCCCAATAACACAATGATTACGTTGACCGGCGACGCAAACGTGACGGTTGAATTCGAAGAGATTCCTCTGTATCGCCTGCGTACGGAAGTCATCGGCGGGCACGGACTCCTGACGCCCCTTCACAAACGAGGGGAATACTACCGGGAAGGCACCGTGGTGCAACTCGTCGCCACGCCGGATCAATCCTATATTGTCGATCAATGGTCCGGCACGGACGACGACACCCTCTGGGCCAACAGGAATACGGTCACGATCGATTCCGACAAAGAAGTCACCGTGCTGTTCAGACAACCGAACAGTTTACACGTGCCGGGGCAATATACGACGATTGGCACGGCGATAGAAGCTGCGCATACCCACGGCGACAAGGTGATCGTCTCGCCCGGCTCTTACTTCGGAAGCTTCGATTTCCTGGGTAAGGCGATTACCATCGCCAGCGAACACCCCGACGATCCCTGTACGGTCGCGGCGACCGTCATCAACATTAGCGGCGCCCCCGCCTTCATTTTCCAGACCGGGGAAGGCCACGATTCCGTCCTTGACGGTTTCACTATCCAGGGTCCCGGCGACCAGGGCCCGGTACCTCCGCCGGATACGGGAGGTACGGGTGGACACGGCGTGGATTCTCTCGGCGGGGCCATTTCGTGCCTCGGCGGAAGCAGTCCGACGCTCGCGCACCTGGTGATCCAAGACGTCTATGCCTACGGCCAGGACGGGGAAGACGCTTCGTTCGTCTATCCCGATCCGGAAGCGGCACCGGATCCGGCGGATCCGCTGGATCCATTGCCCCAGGAACCCGATCCGCCGATACCCGATGCAAACGATCCGAATGATTGGGCCCCGGCCGATCCCAACAGGCCCGACCAGCCCGATACGAGCGATCCCAACGCACCGATAGACGGTGATGGCTTCAACGGTGAAGACGGGGCCGATGGCGAGCCCGGTGAACCGGGAGCCGACGGCTTGGACGGCGCCCCCGGCTATCCCGGTGGTAACGGCGGTGTCTCCTATGGCGGCGCGATGTATTTTGACGATGAAAGCAATCCGATCATTCTGAATTGCACCCTCATCAATTGTCAGGCGATCGGCGGAAATGCAGGTTTTGGCGGCGAAGGCCAGAACGGCCAGGACGGCCAGACCGGCCAACCCGGCCAGGAGGGTCAACCCGGTCAAAATGGAGGTGAACCTCTCGGAGACGGAGCACAGGGCGCAGCCGGAAATGGCGGCGCCGGCGGCGACGGCGGACCGGGCGGTAACGGCGGTCGAGGCGGCGACGGTGGAAAGGGCGGCGACGGAGGTGAAGCCCTCGGCGGCGCGATCTATTTCGGAGCCGACTGTAATCCGACTATTCGATACTGTAAAATCATTAATTGCATGACGACCCAGGGCTTGGGCAATTACGGCGGAAATGCCGGCACAGGCGGTAGCGGCGGCGCCGGTTCGGAACCCGGCGAGGCCGCCGACGGTGGCGATGGCGAACCCGACGGCGAAGCCGGCGCCGATGGCGCCGACGGAATCGGCGGCAACGGCGGCGACGGCGGCATCGGCGGCGATATGGGCGTCAACGGCAGACGTTCGTGGGCCGGTGCGATTTACTTCGGTGAAGGCACTCAAGTGGACATGTCGGAGACAACGATCAGCCACTGTCTGTCGAATACGATCGTCGCGGCTTATACCTACGGCGGCGGCGACGGCGGCGACGGCGGCATCGGCGGCGACGGCTCGAACGGCGCTGACGGCGGCGCCGGCGGTATCGGCGGCGACGGCGGTGCGGGCGGCCCTCCAGGGGCGGCAGATCCGAATGATCCGAACACGTTAGGTCCGGGTGACGCCGGCGCAGGCGGCGCCGGAGGCGCTGCGGGCGGCGCGGGCGGCGATCCGGGGGCCGGTGGAGCCGGTTTGACAAGCAGCACGACAGGTTACGGCGGCGCCAACTACTACGACATCGGCTGCACGATAAACCTGATGAATTGCACGATCAGCTTCAATTCTTCACGGCAATACGACGCGACCGGCCTGGACGGCGGCGGCGAATACTACCAAAACGAGTGCGTCGGCACATTCCATCGCTGCGACTTTATCGGCAATCTCGCCGGCTTCCAGGGAAGCGGTGGAGGACAATATTTCAACAGGCTCTGTTCGGCGCATATCGTGGATTGCAACTACATAGACAATTCCTCCGGCTATCACGGAGGCGGTCTGCTCTGCCTGACCGATTCGACCTTCGAGATCGAGAACAGCAACTTTACCGGCAACACGAGCGTTGCGCAGTACAGTTCCGGTGGCGGACTCTACGGCGGCGGAATCTGGGATATAGATAATGTCACGTGGTATAACGGCAACCAGATCACGATTAACGACAGCTACTTCGCCGGCAACGAAGCCGCGTTCGGCGGCGGCTTGTACTGGCACGGTGAGGACGCTGAAATATCCATTTCCGATTCGGTCATCAGCAGCAATACGGCCGAACACGGGGGTGGGATGTACTGGTCCGCCGGGGCCCCGGTGATTAAAGGCTCCAGGATCATCCGCAACACGGCCAAGGTGCGCCATTTCATGCCGAACGACATCATCTATCAACAGTACTACTATGGCTTTGACTTCGACAAACCGTATGGCGGCGGCGGCGGTCTTTTCTGCTGGTCGTCCGATGCGATCATCGAAGATTGCTTTATCACCGACAATGCGTCGGCCGGCTCTGGCGGCGGCGTCTATTTCGGCGGCGATCCGAGCCAACCGCTGTTCAAGAACTGCCTGGTCAAAGGCAATTCCGCAGTGCTCGACGGCGGCGGCATCGTTTCCTACTGGTTCGCAACGCCGACCCTTTCCAACTGTACGATTGCCAATAACAGCGCGGTCGACCCGGACGAGGCCGATCACGGGAAAGGCGGCGGTCTGTCCTGCTCGTATGAAAGCCAGACAACCCTGACCAATAGTATTCTCTGGGGCAATACGGCAACCAATGGCAACCAGCTTTCAATCGGCAGCGATGACGATCCCTCTTACCTCGATAGACCGGCGGCTTTGACGGTTTCCTATTGCGATATCCAGGGCGGGCGAAGCCGGGATTCGGTCTATATCGAACCGGGACGCACCCTGAACTGGGGCAGTGGAAATATCGACGCGGATCCGCTCTTTGCCGTATCGTATTATCTCAGCCAAACGGCCGCAGGCCAGGATGCGGATAGTCCGTGCGTTGACGCCGGCAGTTCATCCGCCGTGGCTCTGGGCCTCGACGAATATACCACGCGCACCGACAGCGTGAGCGATACCGGCGTCGTGGACATCGGGTTCCACTATGACATCGGCGGCGAAAAGTTCCGACTGACCGTCAAGGTGATCGGCGGCGAGCACGGGACGGTCAAACCGCAAGGCGGCACCTATGACAAGTTTACCATCGTGACGCTGCGGGCCACCGTAGATCCGGGATATCGGGTGGAATGGACCGGAACCGACGATGACAGCTTAAATGCCTTGGCCAACACGGTCACGATGGACTCCGACAAAGTAGTCACGGTCGAGTTTGTCAAAGGCGCCGGCAAAACCGTCACGGTCCCCGGCAATTATCCGACGATCCAGGAAGCGTTGAATACCGCCAAGGACGGAGACACCATTGTTGTCGAACCCGGCACTTACCTGGGGTCGTACTCAGGCTATAGCCTGACCGTGGACAAGTCCGTCACGATCACGTCGAGGAATCCGGACGATCCGTGCACCGTGGCGGCCACGATTATCGACGGATACCTTGCAACGGGCAATACCCCCAATGCCGGTGTCTTTTTCACGGCGGACACGGACACCAAGACAGTCTTTAACGGCTTTACCATACAAAACTGTGCCGGAGGAGGATCTGACGGCGCTGCGGGCGACCGGAACCAAGGCAAACCCAACGGTGGGGACGGTGGACCCGGCCAGGGCGCGGCCATTGTCATCGAAGCGGGAGCCGGTCCGATCATCAAGAATTGTATCATGAGAAACAACCTCGTGGACGCAGGCGACGGTGGAGACGGGGACGATGCGGACGACACGGCCAATGCGGGCCGAGGCGGCTGGGGCGGCTGGGCGCAAGGCGGCGCCGTTTGGTGCGGCCCGGGCAGCACACCTAAGTTTATCAACTGCGTCATCGAGAACAATGTGGCCCAGGGCGGCACCGGCGGCAACGGCGGAAATGCCTCTGCCGGCGGCGGCTCCAATTACGGAGGTAACTGGAGCCGGTCTCAGGCGGCCTACATTGATCCGAATAGTTTTGATGTCAGGCCCATCACCGGAAACTTGTGGGAAGTCTTTGAGTGGGACTATGCGCCGCTCTACGGCCCCATATATAACGAACCGAACCTGGTCTCCTTCCTTGGGGACTACAGATATTACTCCGCCTACGGAGGCGGTGCGTATTGTGACAGAGGCAGTCACGTCACGTTTGATAACTGCCGGATCAGAGGCAATCGGACGTACGGCGGGATGAGCGGAATCGGTGGCACCGGCTTGGAGCCCCTGGTTGCCTTCGAGATGCCGACATATGGAGCCGGCGTCTATTGTGCGACCGACTCGAGAGTGACGTTCAAAGAATGTTCCTTTGAAGATAATGTTGCCTCCGGCGTAACGGCGGGCGCCGATCCGAATCATCGCCTCAATCCGTACATCGGATACGGCGGCGGGGTAGCCGCCGAGCAGAGCGCCGCAGTCACGTTTATGGACTGTAACTTCGTGGACAACGAAGCGGATTCCGGCGGCGGTGTCTATATCAGTACGACAGAGGCAACGATCAGCGATTGCAATATCGTCTCCAATACGGCCCTTCGCGGCGCCGGATTCCTCGCGGTCGATGCCTCGGTAGATATGCTGAGCAGCCGAATCTTGAATAACCTGGCCATCGCCGACCCGAACGATCCGAATAACGGCGTCCAGGACATTCTCGCCAGCGGCGGCGGTTTATACTGCTGGCAGGGAGGCATCAATATCCAGGACTGCAACGTCAGCGGAAACCGGGCCGACTTCTCCGGCGGCGGCATATATCTCCGCGATGTCAGCGGCGCCTCGTTTGCGAACACTCTGATCATAAGCAACCTGGCCGGAAGAGACGGCGGCGGTGTCTCCGCCAACTGGTACACCGGTTTGGCCATCTCCAATTCCACGTTATCGGGTAATGCGGTGATCGATAACATTGGCGAGCCCAATGATATGAGCCTGGGCGGCGGGTTGTACTGCTCCTATGAGAGTAACTGCGTGATTAGCGACAGTATCTTCTGGGACAACTACGCCGTTACCGGCAAGGCTATTGTCCTCGGAACGGGCTTTGAGTACGACCGACGGCCCGCCACGCTCTCCATTTCATACAGTGACGTGAAGAACGGGCAAGCCGGGGTCTTCGTGCAAGAAGGCTGTACGCTTCACTGGGGCCAGGGCAACATCAGCGAGGACCCGCTGTTTGTCGGAGGTCCGAGCGGCACGTACTATCTCAGTCAAACCGAAGCGGGCCAGACGCGCACCAGTCCGTGTGTCGATACCGGAAGCGATTACGCAACCAACCTCGATATGTGGCACTACACGACGCGAACCGATGAGGTCTCCGATGCGGGCATCGTTGACATGGGCTACCATTATTCAGTCACCCATCCGTGCAAGCTGTGCGATCTCGCCTTCGACGGCATGATCGATTTCAAAGACTACGCCCGAGTCGCGGAGTCGTGGCTTGAGGATAGCTGCTCGAAACAGGACGCCTGGTGTCAGGGCGCGGACCTCACATCCGATACCTATGTTGACTTCAGGGACATCTTGTTCCTGGCCGACTGCTGGCTCGTATTCGATGCGACGCCCCCGAAACCCAATCCGAGTCGATGGGAAACCGAGCCGTATTTAAGCGGATCGTCTATCACCATGGTAGCCGAAACCGCCTTCGACGCCTGGGGCTGGGACGTGGAATACTACTTCGATTGTATCAATGACGAAGGATGCCGCGACAGCGGTTGGCAGGCAAGCCCGACCTATACAGATGCGGGTATTACACCCGACGTCGAATATGGGTACCGAGTCAGAGCGAGAGATGGCGTCCAATGGATCCCGGATGACGGGACGAACGAGCCCGGAAACAAGACCGAGTGGTCTGAAATAGGCTACGCCGGTCCCGACAATATTCCGCCGATACCGGCGCCTTATATCGAGACCATCTTTGCGGCTTCGCCGGTTTCAGTGACCATGGTTGCAACGACGGCATACGACGAAAGCGGCGTTGAGTACTACTTCGAGAATAACTTCGGTGACGGCCACGACAGCGGCTGGGTAACGGATCCGAACTTTACGGACGTGAATCTCGCGCCCGAAATGGAATACGGTTACCGGGTTAGGGCACGAGACAGATCGAACGCCCGGAACACGACTCCGTGGTCGGATACCGTCTATATAACCACCCCGGCGGCGGCAGATACTCTTCCGCCCGATCCCGATCCGATGGAATGGGACTTGGTCGAGGACGCCAATGGTATCGACGGACTGCCGAGAGAGATCGTCGTCGATGCCAATAGTGCGATGTTTGGCTACGGGGTCACAATGCGAGCTGTAGTCGCCGTCGATGCCGGCGGCGGACCGGTCGAGTACTTCTTCGAGTGCACGACGGAAAGTGGATTCAGCAGCGGCTGGATCGCCACCGAGGAATATACCGTCCTGGTGGGCCGACCTGGACAGGGACACCGCTTCCGCGTTAAGGCACGCGATCAATGGGGTAACGAGACGCGATGGTCCACGATAGAAATCGCAGTGGCCGCCAACTAACGCAAAAACACATGACATCAGCCGCTTTGCGCTCAATGATCGCAAAGCGGCTGGATGTCTTTTCTTAGATGTTCCCTACGGAACAAACACCCTTCACATTCGCACGATCAGGGCGTTGGAAATTCCGCTATTTTGCCTTCATGGCCTGGTAGCCGTAGTGCGCCATCAAATGATCGAGAATCACCATGGCCGTATAGTTCTCGGCGACCGGCCAGATACGTGCGACAATCGTCGGGTCACGACGGGTGATCGCCGCCAACTGTTTATTTTCCATCGTGTATTTGTCGATTGTCATTTGCGGTTTGTCGATGGTCGGCGTCGGCTTCACGGCAAGCCTGGCGACAATCGATTGCCCGGTGGAGACTCCGCCGGTGATTCCGCCGGCATTGTTCGAATCGAACACGATCTTGCCATCTTCGGCATGCATCTGGTCGTTGTTCTCAAAGCCCGTCATGTCTTTAACGCCAAAACCGGCCCCGACTTCCACACCTTTCACGGCGCCGATGCCGAGCATCTTACCCAATTCACCGTCGAGCTTATAGAACACCGGCTCGCCCAAACCGGCCGGGACGCCGGTGACGACGACCTCAACGATCCCGCCGACCGAATCGCCCGTCGCAGCGATGCGATTGCACGCATCCACCATACCCTGGGCGGCGTCGACATCGGGACAATTGACGATATGGTGAACGCCGTACTTGTCCCGAATGGCATCGGGCGTCATCTGCGGCGTTTTAGCCCGAATATCGTCGATCTGTTGCTCGATCTCCGCCAGAATACGCGCTTTCTCCAGGAATCGCGTCTCCATGGTGATCCGGCCTTTGACGTACACTTCCTGATAGAACGGATCCAGATCATGACGCATCGTTTTGTAATCGTCGGTATATTTCAAGGCTGTTTCCGCATCGACATCGGGACACCGGACACCTGCAATCTCTCTGACGTAGGAAAAGACGTTGATGCCGCATTTTTTCAGCACTTTCTTGGCCACGTATCCGGCGGCGACAATGGTTGACGTATAGCGCCCGCTGAAAATACCGGCGCCGATGGCGTCATCATCGGCACCATACTTCATAAACGTGGCGTACGAGGCGTGGCCGGGACGCGGCGTCCGATTGGTATCCTGATACTGCTTGATGTGAATAAAGTGACGATCCAGATTCGGGATAAGAATCGACAGCGGGGTGCCGTTCGTGTGATTCTTGTTCCCTGCGCCTTCGACGGTATCCGCTGAATTGAGGCCGGAGTAGAGGATGGGCAGGTCCGGCTCTTTCCTCGGACTGCTCAATTCATCCGCTCCGGGCTTGCGCAATAGCAGATCGCCGTAGATCTCCTGCTCGGTGAGCAACATGCCGGGTGGAACGCCGTGAACAACGCTCGTCAAACCCTCTTGATACGATCCCCCAGCGACGGTGACTTGAAACATGCGTCCAATATGGCAACCTAACATTTCTACACAATCTCCTTGAAAATCGTTTTTTCACAAAAAGTTGATAGGGTACGTACCGCACACGGATACTTAGGAATCCTATGGTAATAGTATGCTATGCACGCCCTACTTTACGCGTTCTATATTGGCCCCGAGAGTCCTCATCAATTCGACATAACCGGGAAAGGTTACATTGATCGCTTCCGCCGTATCAATGGCACACGTCCCATCCAACACCAACCCCGCCAGCGACAGCGCCATCACAATCCGATGGTCCGCCCAGCCGTGCAATTGGGCCGGCCGGGGTTTGCTATGTCGAATTATAAGGCCATCCGGCAATTCTTCAACCCCAATTTTCATCTTTTTTAGCTCTTCGGCCATACATGAGATGCGATCGGTCTCTTTGCTTCTCGCCTGGGAGACGTTGAACAGCTTCGTTGTTCCCTCGGCAAACGCCGCGGTCACCGCCATCGCCGGCAGCGCGTCGGGGGTTGCATTCATATCGATCTCGGTTCCCTTGAGCGCCGAGGCTTTGACCGTGATCGAATCGGCTCCAATTTGGATATCGGCGCCCATCGCCTGAAGGTAATCGACGACGGCTTTATCGGGTTGACTATCCGAAAAATCAAGACCGAGCAAACGAACCTCATCGGCCACCAACGCAGCCGCACACAAAAAGAAGGTGGCGCTGGAGAAATCAGCAGGAACCGCGGCATCGAATGCCTTATAGGCCTGATTGCCTTTGATGGTGAATCGGCGCATGTGCCCGTTTTCGTACTCGATCTGCTGCTTATCGAGCCAATCGAGCGTCATTTGCACGTAGCCGGGCTCATTAAGCAACGTTACATCGATTTCGGTATCATGGGCCGCCAGAGGAGCGCATAGAAGCAAACTCGATAGGTATTGACTCGTCGTCGCGGCGATCGTCGTTTTCCCCCCCGCCAGCCTTCCGGCGATTTCCACGGGAGCTTTACCATTTCCCTTAAGACTAACGGCCCTGGCCCCCAGTTCGTTGAGCGAATCCATCAACGAGCCGACCGGACGGGTCTGGATTTGCTCGTCGCCCGTGAAAGTTATCTTCGAACCCGGCTCAACCAGAGCCGCAGAGCCCATAGCGATACGTAATGTCGTGCCGGAATTACCGACATCGATGATTTCCTTTGGCGCAGTGATCCGGCCGCCCGTGCCGTTAACCTTCCAGCATTTGGGATCGGAGACGTCAATGGATGCCCCCAAAGCCCTGTAGCACGCCACGGCGGCCTGTGTGTCGCTGGAATCCAACGGATTGTGGATGTGGCTGTTCCCGGCGGCCAACGAGGCGATGGCAACGGCACGAATCGTATGCGACTTCGACGCGGGAATCGACACCGTCCCTTTTAATCGAGATTTATGTACTTCAAGCTTCATTACGCTCTCTTTTACCAAAAAATGGGCGATATTGAAAGAAGATTCTGAAAACGGCGTCTGACGGACTATTTTAACCGGACCAAGTGCGCCCCGGCCCAGACGTGACTGACGTCCAGCTCGACGGCCTTCTCGAATTCGGCCTTCGCCGCCTCGTCTTGTCCCTTGCCCAGATAACCCAATCCAAGCGTATAATGAGCCGATGCTTTTCGAGCTTCTGAGGTTTGGCCCTCACCGAATTTAGCGAAGACGTCGCGGGTTTGCCTTTCGGAGAGCCTTCGCCGCCCGGTTTCGATCAGATCATCGAATATCCCCTCCGCTGAGTCTTTTTGGTTTAGCTTTGCGAAGGATAATCCCTGATAAAACCTCGTTTGGGGCCAGTGGTTCGTACCCCGCTGCTCCGCCGCCTTTTTGAAGAATTCCGTCGCCCTTCCGGTCTCACCCAAAACCTCATAGGCGGTGCCGGTATAGTAAGCCACCTGCGGGGCGCGCCGGTCGTTTTTGGGCCGACCGACCGATAGATTTTCAGGGTATTCCGAAGCCGCCTGGAAGTCCTTTAAACCGTCCTTCGGTTTGCCGTTTTCGAGATGTTGCAAACCCCGGAGCAAACATGCATCGACATAGACGTCGTGAATCTGTCCTCCCCCTTCCCATACGTGAAAATGGTTGTCGGCCAGATAATCCAAAGCCGGATCGTATCGCCCCGCCAGAACCAGAACCATGATTTCGCGAAGGAAACTATCGTTCCTTCGCACGACCGTCTCGTGGTTCTTCTCGAATAAAGCAAGCCGTCGGTCAATCGAAACGTTTCCGACTTCATAAAGGCGGTCCAGTTCGACATAAAACCGGGGATTGTCGGCATCACATACCACGGCCTTTTCATAGCCGGCAATCGCTTTGGGAATATCCCTCAGGGTTCGATAATAACCCCACCCGAGATTGCGATGCACAAGGGCGAACGAATCGTCGGTATCGCGAGACTTTTCCCATAGCCGAATGGCTTCTTCCGGCTGCAAATCATACAACAAATTGCCAAGATAATACAAAGCACGGGCATCAGAAGAATGGTGCCTAATGGCGGCATTGAGAACCTCGATGGACTCCAACCGGAACGGGAAACAGTAATCCGTCGGCATCTTCGCCGCCAAGGAGAAATGCTTCTGAGCCTCGCCCTGATCGCCCTGCTGCTGATGGAAATAGCCGAGATAGTAATGGACCATCGGGTAGGTGCCGGCGAAGTCCACTTTCTTCGTGACGGGACGCTGAAGAACCGCAATCGCGTCATCCCACAAGCCACAGTGTCCATAGTCGATGGCAAGCTCAAGATAAGATTCGACCTGACCCTGCATCTTTACATCGAGATCGGCCAGCGTTTTCCGCGCCCGTTTTAAGCCCAGGCCCGTTTGAGCAACATACAATTCGTTGATCGCCATAAAATCGAGCGGATCCATCGCCATGACGCGCAACGCGAGTTGTCTGGCCTTTTTGAATCGGCCCAGTTTTCGGAGTATGACGGCTTTGACGTTCATGGCCCTGGTATTCGTCGCATTCACGGAAAGCGATCGATCGATCTGCTCCAAGGCCATGGTGAAGTCCTGCTTTTTGCAGGAAAGCTCGGCCAACTGATGATAAGCCGCCGAATGACACGCATAATCCCAGGCCGCCCGATAGAAAACATCGCAGGCTTCATCGACTCTCCCCTGGGCCCGCAGAGCTAAGCCGAGATGATAATACGCCTCGGTGTTGCCGGGCCGGGTATATTCGGCCGAAATCCTCTCGATGGCTTTCCTGAACTTCTGCTCGGCCTGCTCGAATTTCGCACGCTTGTAGTCCTCGACGCCGACGATTGTATTGGTCCGTGAATCCCCGGGATCTCTTTTCAACGCTTCATTAAAATAGTCATCAGGATTCACGCGCGGATTATGAATCTGTTTCAAACGGAGGCCCGTAAGATAAAGCTCCTCAATGGTTTTAATGTTCTCAGGGGCCGGCGGAGCCTTCACCGTCCCAGGCAATGAGGAGTCGTACGGCCTCGCCACCGGCTGGTAGGAAATCAGCGCTTCATTCGAGGACGAAAGCAGGGACGCTTTAAGATCCGTCTCTTTCGTTCCGGAAGATACTTTCACCTCATGCGTGAAAGGCTTGTCCGGACCGATGTCAATCGTCCGCTCAAGAATAGGCTTAGTTCCGGCTTGAACGAGCACTTTCGCATTGGAATGTCGGGAGGTGGTGAGAAAGCCAACTCTGGCGGTATTATCCGACTCCCGTTCAAAATTCACGGCCGCTTGCTGATTGGCATTCTTAAATCCACCGATGTCACGAACGGGATACCACCACTGTTTAAAGGTCTTGACCTCGTAGGGTTTGATCCAGCTATAGTCCGGCTGATTGTCGGAAAAGGCCCCCACCATCAATTCGGCATACGGACCATCGGTATCGGTCAAGATCTTGTCCCACATTCTGCCCCGCGGGCCCGGGCCCCATTCCCAGAGCTTCGCGCCGCAGACGACGTGATGGTTGCCAAGATGAACGACGCCGGCCTGTTGGCCGTGATCGTAACCGCCGGAGAAATCTTCCTGAAGATTCCAGGCAAAGAAAGAAACCGGCTCCGGATGATTCTTCCACCAACTGAGGTCCACGCCCTTGTAATCGACGCCGCGATACCTCTCGCTCGACATGGGCCAATGGGTAAAATCATTCTTCGAATGATACGTTGCGGCCCTGACGCTCGGCGGGAAGATGACCTGATAATCATCATTGGCATGTACCGCGACATTTGCCCAGTATAGAATCGAATGCGGCAACGCCGTCCGATTGAACATCTTGATAGTGACTTCCATATACGACTTGCCGGGATAGAGCGTGATGCCGATAATCCATCTCATCCGATGGCGGCGCTCCGTCTCGCCGAACCAGATGGTTTTGCTGCCGTCGGGATTGGACGCCAGCGTATAATCCACCGGCATAAACGTCGTGTTTCGATGATGGTGAAAGACGCACCACTCGATCCCGCCGGATATCCAGGCGCCGAGCATCCCGATGAGCGCCGGCTTGATGACGTGTTGCTGATAGAAAAAATCATAACCGTTGGTTTTATCGAGAGCCGAGAAGAGCCGACCGCCGATCTCAGGAAGGATGCATAGACGAAGAAACTCATTCTCAAGATAAAGCGCCTTGTAGGTTTGCTCCTCACGGATATCCGTCACGCCATCCTGCACGGGATAAGGATAGATCTTCTTCTTCGCCCCCTGGTAGGATTCGTTCGTGTAGAACATCGGCGTCAAGCCCGGCGGATCGAGTTTATAGGTCGGAAGCGTAAGCGGCTCTTCCCAGACTTTGACGGGAGAGGCGGCCAAACCAAGTGAGGCAGTTAAACAGGCAACAATCACTATTTGAAACCATTTTTTGTGCATCATCTTATTCTCCAGGAGTCACTTCCACATTTCGAATATAGCTAAGATTATGGGTGGCAGCCTCAAACGCAGCTTGGGGACGGCTTGTCCATATGAATGCCATCCCCAAAGGCTTAGCCTTTGAGGCTGCCACCCAATGAAAACACGATCTAATTATCAACGTGATCGGTCCACATCTTTCACCCCGCGGAAGCCCATGATACTGCTTTCCTTGAGTGGAAATTGCGTGGCGCCGGTGATAGCATCGCAGGCCGCGGGCACGGCCATCCACGACCCGCCGCGCACGAGTCGAAATCCATCCAACCCAACGTGATACGACGTCGAATACCAATCCAGCGTCCACTCAGCCACGTTCCCGACCAAATCGCAAATGCCGTAAGGGCTGTCGAACTGCCGGAACCGCCCTACCGGAGCCGTGTAGGCAAATCCATCCTCTTCGCCGTCAAAATTACAGCGGTAAACACCCTCCGCATCCGGCGACTCATCCCCCCAGGGGAAACGCCGTTCCGGCTTGGGATTGGGTTTCTTTTTGGCTTTATCTCCGTCGAGATAAAGGCCCCCGCGCAACGCTTTTTCCCATTCGGCTTCGGTGGGCAGTCTCAAACCGCACCACTGCAAAAAATTCGTCGCATCATACCATGAGACATAAGTGATCGGATAATTCTCGCGTCCCGGCTGAACCTGATAGGCATGATCGTCCTTGCGGATAATGCCGCACCGGTCGCTATGGCTCATCCGCCGATTCCATCCGGCCTCGTCGGCGCCCACTTCATTCAGATAATCCGTGTACATGGCGATAGTGGTTTCGTACTTCGCCATATAGAACGTGGGTAAATCCGTATCGAATTCCATCTCTTTCGATTCATCCCGCCCCGCTCCCGGAAGGCTCTTCATCACGAATTCGCCCTCCGGAATCCGCGACATCGGCATCGCACGAAGACGGATTTTTACCTGATCGAGACCGGCAAAACTCGTCTGGGTCGTCCCCCACCAGATGATCTGCTTATGACCCGGCGTATCCACAATATCAAATCCGTTGCCCCGTAGAGAACGCATCGGAACCAATCGCCAGGTCTTGCCGGAATCGACGCTATAGCGAACGAAAACATAAGCGGGACTACCGGGCGATATGCCTGGTTCATTAATATCGTACTCGATGATTGTTTTCGGCCCCGCTAATTCCGTCGGCTCTTGCTTAATTTTGATATCCGAAACATCAAGCCAATTTGCAGAAGCACACTGACTACAAAGGGTAACGATCCCCACAACAAACAATATACGACGTAAAACCATGACTTATCCACATGTAGGGTGCGAAACTTCGCACCATTTTATTCCAATTGTAAAATAGGTGCGATACATCGCACGCTACAGATTATCCGGCACGATCCAGGGCTTGCGATACGTACGCTTCAAATACGTGTTGGCCTCATCGCAGTTCGTAAACGTTTCGGTTTTCGGATCGAATTCGAGCCTCTTGTTCCCGACACGATAGGATATGTTGGCCATATGGAAGGGCAAGACCGAAAGGTGGCCGATCTCCACGTCGGACGTCGCTTTCTTTCGCGTTCGAATGCAATCGATGAAATTGTCCTGATGCTCTTTATCGCCTTGTCGGCCGTACTCGGAGTGGACCAATTCGCCCTGTGCATCGTAAGCCTCCCAGCCGCCGCCGTGCCGCCCGAAGTACATAAAGCCTTTCGTCCCCAGCACCTCGACCTTCGTACTGCTAAAAGGCCAATTGGGAAACTGGTCTGAGTCCCGCACACTCCACGGCGTTTTCTTCATGTAAGGCGTCCAGAGCGCCGAGTCCAACATCAAGGTGAGCGCCCCGTATTCGAACGTGGCCAATTGCGTGTCCGGACAATCCCGGCCGTCTTTCAAGGAGATCACGCCGCCGGCATGGGCAACCGTTTGGGGATACGGGATATCGTCGATCAAATAACGGGCCAAATCCATCTGATGAACGGCGTCGCCCGGTATCGGCCCGCAACTGTAGTCCCACATATTCAGCCACCTCCGGCTCGGATTGTACGGATGCTTGGGCGCCGGTCCGCACCATAGATCATAATTAAATCCCTCCGGCACCGGTTGAGTCTGACTGGGCTTTTGCTTCGAATGCTGCATCATGTTGAAGACGCGAACGATATAGATGTCCCCCATCTTGCCCGACTGGATATACGCCTTGGCCTTCTTAACATAAGGCGCGCTGCGGGATTGCATGCCGACTTGAACGACCCGTTTATACTTGCGGGCCGCTTCGACCATTTTTCGCCCTTCGAAGATGTTGTGTGACATGGGTTTTTCCACGTACACGTCTTTGCCCGCCTGACAGGCCATGATCGTCCCCAGCCCGTGCCAATGATCGGGTGTCGCATTGATCACGGCATCCACGTTGCGGTCATCGAGCATCTCTCGAAAATCCTGGATCAGCTTGGGCTGTCTGTTTTGCGCTTCTTCGACCGCCTCCCGCGCCCGTGCGAAACGACGCGTATTGGGGTCGCACAGATAAGCAATCTCCGTATCCGGGCGCTCGGCAAACTTTTCCGCTAAGAACGTTCCACGCCCTCCCAGCCCCATGACACCCATAATGACCTTGTTATTGGCCCCGAAGGTCCCTGATTGAGGCATCACGGCGAAGGCCGTAGCGACGCCGGCGGCCCCCTTCATAAACTCTCGACGATTGAACGATTTCATATGCATCTCCTAAATGAATGGCTCCAACGGAGAACCGTAGGGTGTGCACAATCGGCTTTGCACACGTATCAACATCCGCGCGGGCAACAAGGTGCCCGCCCTACAGGACTCCGACGGAATCGTTTTTAATTTCCATATACATTGAAAATTGATAATATCTTCTGAAAACAGGATATGCAAGCGTTTCTCAGGTGCCGGTGGGAACATACTGTGAAATTTCCCTGGTATTTTGCACCAAATATGAATACTATTGTTATTAGCAATAGATGGAATCATGATACACCTTTGGAGGTGCCAGACGGTTGTCTATAACATGCCTTGGAAGACCAACGATCCACATTCTACATTCTAAAGGGAGACTGCTATGAATAGTGAAAGCTTAACGCGAAGAAGGTTTCTGGCGGCGGCGTCCACGGGCGCGATCGCGGCAATGGCCTCAGGACGTATCCCGGCGTATGCACGCGCTGGCAGAACCGCAAGCAAACCCGCCATTCTCGGCGGCCAGGCGCTGCGCACCAAGCCCTTCCCCGGCTGGCCGAACTGGTACAAGGATGCCGAGGAACCCATCCTATCCATTCTCCGCAGCGGAAAATGGTACAGAGGCCAGGGCCACGCTGTCACGGAATTCGAGAAAGCGTATGCCGAACTGCTCGGAGCCAAGCGGTGCGTCTGTACAATGAACGGGACCAATGCGCTCCTGTCGGCCATGCATGTCCTGGACGTGGGCGTGGGCGATGAAGTCATCATCTCGCCCTATACGTTCATCGCCACGTACAATGTCGTTATCGGTTCGTCCGCCCTGCCGGTCTTCGCCGACACCGACCCGGAAACCTTCCAGATCAACCCGGACAAAATCGAAGAACGGATCACCAAGCGAACCCGAGCCATTATACCCGTCCATATCTTAGGTCTCCCGGCTAACATGGACCGAATCCTGGAAATCGCCAAAAAGCATAATCTCATCGTCATCGAAGACGCTTGCCAGGCGTGGCTCGCCGAGTGGAAAGGCAAAAAGTGCGGCACGCTGGGTGACCTGGGATGCTTTAGCTTCCAGAACTCGAAGCATCTGCCTATCGGCGAAGGCGGCGCCGTGGTCGGCAACGACGAGGAGCTTATGGATCACGTTTACTCCTTCCACAACTGCGGCCGGCCCTTCGGCTGCGTCAAACGAACGAGCGGCTACCCGGTCATCGGCACGAACCGAAGGATGACGGAATACCAGGCGGCTATCGGCCTTTCGCAAATTAAGCACCTCGAAGCCGAAACCAAAAAACGAAACGAGAATGCCAAATATCTAACCTCCAGAATCAAAGATATCCCCGGCATCCTCCCGCACAAGCTCTACGACGGTGTCACCCAAGCTGCGTACCACCTTTATCCGTTCCGGTTCAAAAAGGAGCAATTCAACAATATGTCCCGTAACCGATTCCTCTCGGCGCTCCGGGCGGAAGGCGTCCCCTGCTCCGGCGGCTACGGCCCGCAGTACAACGACGGCCTGATCGAAGCGGCCTTAAATTCGAGGAACTTCAAGCGAAGCTTCTCGAAGGCCAGACTGAAAAGATATCGCGAAGAGCTTCACTACCCCGACAACGACCAGCTTTGCCAGGAGGCTGTCTGGTTTAGTCAGAGTATGCTGCTCGGAAGCAAGGCCGATATCGACGACATCGCCGATGCCATACAAAAAATCTACGAAAACCGCGACAAACTGGTTTAACCGGAAACAATCTCAATAGTGGCACGGGCTTCCAGCCCGTGAAAACACGGCCAAGCCTGTTCTGAGCGAAGCCGAAGGAATGGCCGTGCCACGAAGGATGGCCACCCCATCCCAATTGTCGTTCGTAGCGAGGGCGTCCCGCTCATCGAGTCTCGTGCGCGTCTCGCCCGCGTGTTGCTTGATATGTCCCTTCGTCAAGCTCAGGGCATTAACAATAACTGTACTGCACGAAGGCGATTTGTTATAATGCCACCCATAGAAAATCCTGAGTCGATACGATGGGCCTGGCCTTGGCTCGTCGATCCGCAATGGTGGGGCAAGCCCCACCCTACGATTTCTAAATGATAATGATTGTTGAAAACAAAAGGAGACATTCCAATGGAACAGCATTATTCTCGGCGAAGATTTCTGAAGACGACGGCGGCTGGAGCGGCTGCGCTTTCGGCTGCGAGCTACGCCCGCGTCATCGGCGCTAACGAGCGTATCTCTATCGGGCAGATCGGGTGCGGCGGACGCGGGATCGGCGCGCATATGAAGGGCGTGCATAATCACCAGGGCACCCAGAACTTCGAGATCACCGCCGTGTGCGATCCGTGGCGGGTTCGCCAGGAAATGGCTTCCGCTACGGCGAAAGAATGGTACGGCCGGCCGGCCCGGAGGTTCTCGTCGTATCGCGACCTGCTGGCGCTTAAGGATGTCGATGCGGTGATGATCGCTTCGCCCGACCACGCACACACAACGCATTTGAAGGCGGCGGCGGAGGCCGGGAAAGATGTCTATTGTGAGAAGCCGCTGGCGATGCGCTTAGACCGGCTTAAAGACGCCTGCGACGCCGTCAAGAAGGCCAGCGTCGTATGCCAGATCGGTACGCAATTACGAAGCTACCCCACGTTTACCGGCTGCCGGGAACTCTACAAGACCGGCATCCTCGGCACCGTCGGGCGGATCGAACAATGCCGGAACAGCGAGCAACCTTACTGGTACCGGTACGTTAAGAATGTCAAAAAAGAGGACGTGAATTGGGACGAATTCCTCATGGACCGGCCCAAGCGCAACTTCGATCCCGTACTTTATTCGGGCTGGTACGGTTACCGGGAATTCTCCGATGGTCCCGTACCGGGATTGGGAAGTCACTTCATCGACCTCGTTCATTATATCACGGGTGCGAAATACCCCACGAACAGCGTCTGCCTGGGTGGGACCTATACCTGGAAGGACGAGCATAAGTTCACGTGTCCCGATCACGTTCACGCCCTATGGGAATATCCGGAAGGCTTTATGGTCAGCTACTCGACGAATTTCGGCAACGGTAGCGGCAACAGCTTCAAGATTTTCGGCGATGTCGGCGTGCTCGATATGGTTAACTGGAATGCGCCGATCCTGACCGCCGAAGGAGCGAACAGCAAGAAAAAAGGCCCGATCCGCGGAAAGAAGCCGGTCGAGGACGTTCAGCGGCCGGACCATTACCTCGATTGGCTCCAATGCCTGCGAACGCGCAAGACGCCCAACGCCTCCATCGACGCCGGCTACCAGCACGGCGTGGCCGTCATTATGGCGATGATGTCATTCGACTCGGGCCGCCGGATGGTTTATGATGCTGAGAAACGGGAAATTTACCCTGGGTAAAAATGAATAAATAACCGCGTGTGCAATCCGCCAGAGGCGGATGTGCACACCCTATAGGGAACTTTCCTAATACCGAGGAAAGGAGAATGTACAAATGAATAATTCTGAGCACATGTCCCGCCGGGACTTCGTGAATAGAACATTGAAACTCGGAGCCGCTTCTCTGGCGGCTACGTATGCGCTGGAACCGTCCACTGTCACTGCGGCGGAAAACAGTAATCGCTGGCAAATCGGCTGCTACACCCGGCCCTGGGCCAAACATGATTACCGTGTGGCTCTCGACGCCATCGCCGAGGCGGATTTCAAATACGCCGGCCTGATGACGACCAATTCAAAGAGCCGGCTTGTGATCTCGGTCTCGACAACGGTTGAAGGGGCCGAGCAGGTTGGCGAAGAGGTTAAGAAGCGAGGCCTGAAGGTTCCCTCGATCTATGGCGGCGGAATCCCCGTCCAGAAATCACTCAAAGCGGGCATCGAAGGCCTTCGCAGACTCATCGATAACTGCGCCGCGTGTAAGGCCGCTAATCTTATGATGGGTGGCATTGGTAATGAAAAGCTTTATAACGATTACTATAAGGCCATCGCGGAATGTTGTGACTACGCTTTAGAAAAAGGTATCGGTATCAGCGTGAAGCCTCACGGCGGCTTGAACGCTACCGGACCGCAATGCCGCAAGACCATCGGGATGGTCGGCCACAAGAACTTCCGTATCTGGTACGATCCGGGTAATATCTACTACTACTCGGACGGCAAACTCGATCCGGTTGATGACGCCGCCACGGTGGATGGGCTTGTCGTCGGGATGTGCATTAAAGACTATAAGCCCCCGAAGAACGTCGCGGTGACACCGGGGACCGGGCAAGTGGACTTCGCCGCGGTTCTGGCGCGACTCAAACAAGGTGGCTTCACGAGCGGCGCCCTGGTCGTGGAATGTCTCGAACCGGGGGACCTGAAGCAAACGCTTGCAGAAGCCAAGAAAGCCCGGCGATTCCTGAAAGAGCTTACCGGTCAATAAACTCGCCAACTCCGTGATTGACAGGGATCCGCCTGCGAAAGGAAGGGTCCCAATCATCTGGTCGCGAGCAGGAGATGTTGAATGAAGTTTACTAAAATGCACGGACTGGGCAATGACTACGTCTATGTCAATGGCTTCGAGGAAAACATCGAACATCCCGCCGCACTGGCTCAGATCATCAGCGATCGACATTGCGGCGTCGGAGGTGACGGGCTTATTCTCATCGCTCCATCGCAAAAGGCGGACGCGCGGATGCGCATCTTCAACGCCGATGGTTCGGAGGCGGAGATGTGCGGAAACGGAATCCGATGCGTGGCCAAGTATATCTACGATCATAAAGTAGCCGAAGCCGGCCAGGCGTTTGCCATACCGGGCGCAGCCCCCTTCCCGGCTTCGTTGGAAATTGAGACCGGCAACGGGATCCTGACGCTGGGCCTCGATCTCGACGACAGTGATAAAGTCCGGAGAGTATGTGTGAATATGGGTCGGCCGATCCTCACTCCCAAAGATATCCCCGTGAATCTGGCCTGCGAAAAAATCGTCGAACAACCTATCGAGGTTCTGGATCAAAAAATATTGATGACGTGTGTATCGATGGGGAATCCTCACGCTGTTTTCTTTTGCGACGACGTGAATGCCGTTGAATTAGAGAAACTCGGACCCGCGGTAGAGAATCACCCGCTCTTTCCCAACAGAATCAACGTCCATTTCGTCCAGGTCGATCAGCCGACAGAATTTACCATGCGAACATGGGAACGAGGCAGTGGGGTTACGATGGCGTGCGGCACGGGCGCCTGCGCTTCCGGTGTGGCTGCGGCGCTCACCGGCCGTCAGGAACGCCTGTGCACGGGTCATTTACCGGGCGGCAATCTTGAACTGAATTGGTGCCAGGAGGACAATTGCGTTTACATGACCGGATCGGCTGTGGAAGTCTTCGAGGGGATCTGGCCGGATTGATAGCGTTTATATGCAAAGCTTAGGGGGACGACAGAACTGCAAGGCGACGCCATAACGATGTTCAGATGAACTCTCCTCTGCTGAGCAACCCCTGACGGTATCAGCCCGTAGAACCGTTGCAAAACCTGCTATTTTGCCCCCGAATGCGAGTATCCCCGACTTCGGAGGGACCGATAATTCGATCTTCAATAGGTCACCTTGCTTGAAGATCTTCGTTTTCGTCCTAAAATATACCCCCCCCGGGCTGACATTCTCCGTAAAGCCTTCACACGGCTGATTTGCCTGCGTTCCAATCCTCCGGCATGTAATCTCGAATGTTGCCCCCAATCTTTTGAATTTACGCTTGTCGTGACGATCCATCATTGACATCCCTGCAATATCGTAGTCATTCCATTTCCATACAAAGTAA
>CAYZAT010000013.1:0-25731 GCA_964476475.1 uncultured Pirellulales bacterium | reverse complement strand
TCACCGACTTGGTGTCCATTCCTAATTTAATGATCTTCAGTGCGACTTTCCGGCGAACCGGTTCTTGTTGTTCGGCCATATAAACGACCGCCATGCCTCCCTCGCCGATCTTCTCCAAAAGCTTATATCGACTGATGATCGTACCTGGCGCTTCTGAAACGGCGGTATCATCCAGAGTTACATCCGCATCAAAAATAGGAGCGTCAAGAAATCCCTCTGCACTGTCGTAGGCTTTCAACAGTGATTCAACTTCTTCCCGCAGATCCGTATCACCCCTACACGTCTTGTTAAGATAATCCGTTCGTTCCTGAGATGTCTTCTTCTTATAGGCCTCAGAAAAGATAAACCTGATTTCTTCTGTTTTGTTGCCCATGACGTCCTCAAACATCAGTAACTCTTCTATGATACAATGCGAAAAACGAGATCAAAAAGGGCAGAACAAAATTTGAAATTAGAAAAGAGCTTTTGTTCCGGAAATTTATTTGCCTTGAAAGATCACCTGGAATCCAACTCGCTGCCTTTGCTTATCTCCCTCCGTAACCAGGCCCGAGCAAAAGCCCAGCGATCAACCGCCGTACGACGCGCTATCCCCTGGAACTGAGCGACCTGTTCGACCGTAAGACCTGCGAAATAACGGAGCTTCACCAGATCAGCCACAGCAGGATCCGTCTCAGATAGCTTCGTCAACGCTTCATCCAGAGCAATAAGATCATCTGAAGGTTCATCGATTACAAAATCAACATCGTCGAAACCAATCCGCTGCTGTTTACCGCCATGTTTGGAACTTTTCTTGCGACGTGCGTTTTCGACTAAAATACGTCGCATCGCTTCTGCCGCGGCCGCGAAGAAATGGCCTCGACGATCCCAATTCCGGGCTTCTGTTCCTATCAGACGGATGTAGGCCTCATGGACTAACGCCGTTGCCTGGAGGGTCTGGCCGGATGGCTCCTTTGCAAGCTTCTGCGCCGCCAAAAGACGCAATTCATCGTAGACGAGTGGAAGCAATTCTTCTGTAGCTTTAGGATCACCTTGCTCAATCGCGTTCAAGATACGTGTGACATCGGTCATGATTTTTCTCGAATCTGAACTTCTCAACAAAGCTATACTATACTATCGCAGATCAACCGATGGCTCAAATAGTAATCGTTCCGGCACGACTTCTTGCTTTACTTCACAATTCCGCTTGACGTGGCACGTCCTATCTCCGATACTCTCGACAAAATATCAACGATTGTTTTGGGTTCGCCGGAACACACTTTTGGAATCAGCGGATGGACACCTTAGATAAGAGTTCGGCCAAAAACCTCCAACAGTGGCAGATCAGGATCTTTTCAACGGTCTGGATCACGTACTTCGCGTTCTATCTTTGCCGCTACAACATGCCGATGGTCGCCGGAGAAATGTGCAACGCTTTCTCGTGGGATAAGTCTCAAATGGGAATCGTTTTCTCCTCGCTCACGCTGATGTATGCGGTCGGCCAATTCATCAACGGCCAGCTCGCCGACCGTTTCGGCAGCCGGCTCATCGCGAGTCTCGGTGTGTTAGGCTCGGTATCCATGAATACGGCGATATTCCTGCTAACGTTTTTGCTGTCGCCCAAGACAATGAATCCCCGGACGATTCTGTTGCTGGTCGCTCTCTTCTGGGGCGCCAACGGCTTCTTTCAGGCGATGGGCTGGACGCCGATGGTTCGAATCATGGCGCACTGGTTCAGCTCGAAAAACCGCGGCAAAGTCATGGGCTTCATGGGCACGTGCTATCAATTCGGCGCGGCCTTTTCGTGGTTCCTGGCGTTCTTTATTGTCACGTATTATGTCCAGCAAATGGGAGGGGACTGGCGTGCGGCGTTCTGGGTACCGGCGGGTATCTTTGCAATCATCGGGGTTGTCTTTTTTGTTTATATAAGAAATACGCCTGAAGATGCAGGCTTGCCCGCGATCGAACCGGAGGATCATGCCGAACGTGGAATCGCCGAAGAGAGCCGCCGGACGATTGCCCATAATGTTATCCGGACTCTCAGGAATCCCTATGTCTGGATTGTCGCTTTATCGTTTTTTCTTCTGGATCTCAACCGTTACGGTTTTGTCAACTGGCTGCCTGACTTCCTTGATGAAAGCGGGAAATCCATAGGCATCGGAGGCTTTGGTTTCAAGGAGGTGATGAAACGAATCATCCATCCTCTGGCAGGCTCGGCCGGTGCCATCACCGCCGGGTGGGCCACCGATCGCTTCTTCAAAGGGAGGCGTGCACCGGTGATTGCCGTGCTTCTGACATCGTTGGGCATATTGTCTATCATCTTTCCATATCTCGATCCGAGGAATACCGGCCTGGTCGTATTTATCATCGCCGCGATTGGCTTTTGTACCTACGGCCCGCATATTTTAATGGTGGGCCACGCCGCTCAGGACTTCGGGAAGAAGTCGGGCGCCGCCGGCGCGGCCGGATTCATCGATGGGATGGGATATATCGGCGCCAGTCTTGCCGGCTGGGGCGCTGGGGTTATGATCATTAAATACAGCTACACATTCACCTTCGTCTTTTTCGGTGCGGCTGCCATTTTAGGTGCTTTGCTCGTTTGCCTGATTTGGAAAGCCGGGCCGAAGACGCATGTTGCGGATTAGAAAAGGGTTCTGTTCATGGATTCAAGGGAACGTTTCAAAATCGCGATGGCTCACAAACAGCCCGACAGAGTGCCTATCGACTATTGGGCGACGTCTGAGGTTAACGCCACGTTGTTGAAACACTTTGGTTTTTCATCTCAGGAGCAATTGCTACGACACTTCGATGTTGATTTCAGATATATCGAAGGTCCGAAGTACATCGGGCCGGGCCAGACAACACGCCAGGACGGTTCGCGGGAAGACCACTTCGGCGTCGTAAGAAGATCGGTTGCGTATGGCGAAGGCGCCAAGGCCGGGACCTACAGCGAAGTTGTTCTGTATCCTCTTCAAGAGGCGACGTCGGTCGATGAAATCGAAAGCTATGCGAAATGGCCCAAGCCCGAACACTTCGATTATGAGTGCATCAAGCGGCAGGCTGCGGAAGCCCGCGAGACGGGCAAGGTCGTGGTATTCATGGGCGACAGGCTCAACCGCTGTGCACAACTGAAACCTGCAATGTACGTGCGAGGCGTCGAGCAGATCTTGATGGATGTCGTGGCCAACCCGGACATCGCAAAGGCGATCTTTCGCAAAATTGCGGATTTCTACAGCGAATACGCTCGCAGAACGCTGCATGCCGCTGAAGGAAACATTGATATCTTCTTTACCGGCGATGACTTCGGAACACAGGATAACACGTTCTTTCCTGTTGGGACGTGGCGGGAACTTCTGAAAGAAGGTTTCGATCGGTTTATTCATATCGGCCATGAGTTTGGCTGCAAAGTGATCCATCATACGTGTGGGTGCGTCGCACAGTTATTGCCGGATTTTGTAGAATCCGGCCTGGATATCTTAAACCCTCTTCAGCCGGATTGTGCCCGAATGGACTACAGGAAGATCAAAGATGAATTCGGTGATGAAATCTGCTTTCATGGCGGCATATCGATTCAAAAGACCATGCCCTATGGAAGCCCCGAAGATGTCCGAAACGAGGTAACCGATCGGGTCAAAAAATTGGCCGGCGATGGCGGCTATATTTTCTGCACCGCACACAATATTCAAGCCGATACTCCAATCGAAAACATCATCACCTTGTTCGATGCCTATCGAGAATTCGGTTGAGATCAAATGCGATGATGATTTTGAAACAGCATTTCAAGGGCGATCAATGATGTCCGGCTATAAACTCAACAAACTGACAGATTGTAACTGGGTCAATCTCTTTGACGTTTGTTTCACACGAAAGAAGCAAAAGGATAAGTCATGGCTCATGTGTTCGAGGAAGAATCATCCAATCGAAGATGCGGGCGAGGCCGACATTGTCCTTATCGTTCCGACGATAGACTCTCAGGAAGGTAAAAGGCTGGTCGTGACAAAGGAATTCAGGGTGCCGCTATGGGATTATGAATACGGCTTTCCGACGGGCCTGATTGACGACGGGGAAGATATCGCTGACGCCGTATCAAGGGAGCTCAAAGAAGAGACGGGTCTGGATCTTGCCAGGATCAATCATATCAGTCGGCCTGTCTTTTCATCCGCCGGACTCACCGACGAGTCCTGCCATATGGTTTTGGTCGAAGCCAAAGGAGAGGCGTCGGATAAATGGTCGGAAGAGAGCGAGGATATCGAGGTGTTGTTGCTGGATGTTGAGGGCATTCGAGACTTACTTGCCTCGAAGAAGAAAATTGCCGCGAAGGCCTGGGGATTGCTGTACCACTATGCCAGGATGGGCAGAATCGATTGACTCAAGATGTTCAATTCCGTTGATTGTGAAAGCGGCGGATTTGCCCGAAGTTTCTCGAGTGTTAGCGGTTGAGATTGCTTCGCCGCACAACAGAGGTCGTTTCAAAGGAGGAATCCAGCGACGAAGCAATCTCAGTTTATTCAGTTCCACCGTCTTTTATTAATTCCGGGATGATCCGACGATTTTCAGCACAACACCCGTGTTGCCGTAAGGGCCGAGGGCCGAGCTGGCAAGGACATAGAGCTCGCCGTCGTGGTCCTGGCCGATTCCTTTGACGTACAAATTCAGGTTGCGCGCCTCCTTGCCAATAAGCAGTTCCTCAATATGCCCCGTCAAAAGATCGGCGATAAGTAATCGGCCGTCGGGTTCGTTGAAACCTCGCGAAAAATCCCCGAAGACATAGCGGGCGCGCAATTCCGGAACCTGTGTGCCGTAATACATATAGCCGCCAATGATGGAAAGCCCCTCATCATGGTCGTATTGAGCCACGGGATCCGTCAGGCTCTTGTCCTCGAAAGGCTGACCGACCATTAATCCTTCAGGATCGAACAGGTAATCTCCTTCTTTAATGTTCCAGCCGTAGTTGAGACCTTTGCGGACAATGTTGATCTCCTCGACGAAACCCTGGCCCACGTCTCCGGCGACGAGCATGCCGCTGAGTTTGTCAAAGCTGAAACGGAAGGGATTGCGGAAGCCGTAGGCGTAGATCTCGTCGATGCCTTCGATACCTACAAAAGGATTATCCCAGGGGATGCGATAAGCCTTATTGCCGCTGATCACGTCGCGGCTATCGAGCGTCAACGCGGGGACAATCGGATCGGTCCGCAGGATGCTCCCGTGCACCGTATTGATGTTCTGTCCGTTCCCCTCTTTCCCGTGTCCGTCGGAGGTGTCATTGGCGCCGCCGCCATCGCCGAGGGCGATATAAAGATATCCGTCCGGACCGAATACGATCGCGCCGCCGTTATGGTTGAACTGGGGCTGGTCGATCCGCATCAATACCCGTTCGGTAGCCGGATCCACTTGTCTTCCGCCGCGATCCAGTTGCCACTCGGTAATGACGCTCTGATGATTGATCTGGTCCGGCGGCAAATCCACACCAAAGTCGGCCGGTCCGCCGACCGGTTCGCTGGTATATGTGTACACTTTGTGATATCCGGGACTGTTTTCATCGGCGAATTCCGGATGGAAGGCAAAGCCAAGCAAACCGCGTTCGTCAAAATCGTCCTCATCGAAACTGCCGAGGATACCCAGAGGTTGAACCAGGCGGTCTGTCACGTCAAGGAATGGCTCTGTTTGGAGTATTCCCTGATCGATAGCATGGATTTTGCCGGCCTGATCAGCGACGTAGAATCGATCGGCGACTTCCGGATCGGGCTGCAAATCCACCGGGGCGGTCAGCCCGGCGGCAATCGTCTCCAGATCAATTTGAATCGGCGACGGATCGATACGCTCTGGAATCGGCGGTCCTGTTACGGAAAAATCACCGCGCATGCTAAACAAATGGGGCCGGCAACGATAGCCGGGATTTCGGCCTTCCGTAAGCATGGCCTCATAAAGCGGTTGCGTCAATGTGAATCTGACCGTTCCCCGGTCGTCATCTTCCCAATTCACGTCCCGATCAGATTCGAATGGCCCCTGGACCGCCATCGATAGAAGCACCTGATCTTGCGAGGGCGAAGCCGACTTGGCGATGATCTCAAATGGATGGACGATGTAGTTCGTAACCCTTATTTGATAGCGCCCACCCAGCTCTAATGTGAGTGTGGGGTCTGGATCGCCAATCGTTCCGAGTGCGGGATCGCTCGGCTCAAAGGCGTCCAACCGATAGGAAGAAGAACCGATATTTCCAAACGTCCAGGCGACATCAAAGGCTTGTGCACGGGCTACTGAGCTCAATGCCAAGACGATAGCCATAAAGTGACCCATCCTTGCTAATCGAGTTGCATTCATGATTTATCTCCTTTTGAACAAGTTCTTGTCAGGGCCATTTCCACTTTTAAAATAAGCCTAAATTCCTATAGAACTACTATGAAATACGGGTATGGCATGACCGTGGTTCACGGATTTGAAATCCATTTTTGAGAAAAGGCTGGAATATTGGCAGAGTGTGTCTGTACTGCTATGCCTGAGAATCCGGAAGGGTTTTCACGAAATCCGTCAAAGCCTCGATTGTGTCTATGTTGTAGCTGGCTTCGGCGTGATAGATGACTTCCAGGTTGCCGCCGTCATTTTCTTCAACGATATGCTTTGCCCAGCTTAAGATTGAATCTGTTTTCTCCGCGGACATATCCTGAGGCAGGGGGGAGACGCTAAGGAGCATTTCATTGCCGAAGATTTCCCTCGTTTTGCTGATCGATGTATCGCCGCCCAGGTCCAGAGAAATGAGGTTCTTGATCTTGGAAAAAGCATTTAGGTGGTTCGTGCTGGGTCCGCAGGAGTGCAAGCGAAGAGGGCCAAGTTCTTTGCCGATCTTCGAGGTCGCCGGAACAACGAATTTCTCAATCAGATCGGGACCGACCATGCAGGCTGAGCACTCGCCGACGTGTACTCCCGTAATGGGCAAGTCGGTAATCCGGGCAAAATGCCGACAGAGAACCGTATAGGCATCGCCAATCCAGCCCATGATGTCCAGGCTGCGCTGCGGCTCTGCGATCATGTCCATGAAGATCCCTTCTCCGAGAAATTTCTGGGCGGTCGTCATCAGTCCGTGGATCGTGGCCCGGCCTGAGGTATCCCAGAAAAAAGGAGGGATTGGGCAAAGGTGTTGTTGCGTGTCGTTCTGAACCTGGCGAATCTGCTCGTCAAAAAGATTAATCAGCTCGTTGTCGAGTAAACTTGTGGGATCGGGCAGGTCATCGAGATTTTTCCCGATAAGGCAGCCCGGTGAGATATCGGCGTCGCAATGATCCTGAGGCACGAACTCGGCGCCCAGGAGCATACCGAGGATCATGTTGGGTTGGATGCCCCCGATCACTATCTGGCTTTGGTCCCAATAGTCGATTTGTCCCAGGTTCGATTCGCTGTAGAACAGCCGCACGTCTGGAAATTTATCGGCAGCATAGTCATTACACTGACAGTCGATGACATAACGTCTTTGGGGATCGAAGTAGTAGCCGCGGTCGAACTTGAAGCCCAGGGCCTTAGCCATCCAACCTTTCGAGAGTGTTCCTGAAATCGTAATCATCTTTGGCTCATACAAGGTTTTCTAATTCGCTTATTGTTACGATCTTATGCAGTTCGGCGGAAAGATCGGCCGCCAGGCATATGGCGTGTGTGTGCGCCGCATCCTCCAAATCCGGATAAGGCTTTTTGTTTTCGATGATGCAATCCAGGAAATGAGCGATTTCCCCCTCGAAGGGATGATGGGCGACGTCGGCGCTGTCCGGCAGGATACACGGGATTTTCATGAAGTCGGTTTGCCCGGGGAAGAGCTTCGGGGCATAAAGCGCGTTGTTGCGAAGCGTGCCTTCGGTGCCGTAGATGCCGATATTGAACCGGTACGGCATTTTGGCGTCGAACGTTGTAGTGCTCCGGCCGATCTTGCCGTCCTCGAATTTGACGTTCACGGAGATGGTCCCCGGGTACTCGATGGGATTTTCGGTTTTTACCTGATAGGCACTGACCTGTTCGGCCTCGCTCCGGGCGAACCAGCGCAGCGCATCGATGGCGTGGCAGCCGCCGGTCAGGATCGCCGTGCCGCTTTTCTTTCGGCTGGCGTACCATTTCTCTTCCGTCGTTAGCCAAATTCGGTGCATATAGTCCACTTCGACCATGAAGATAGGTCCGAAGACGCCTTCGTTGATGAGCCGGTCGATCGTCATGAGAAGCGGATTCCAGTGGAGCACGAAGCCGACCAGGCTTTTGACCTTGGCCTTTCGTACGGCCTGTAGCTGTTTTTGCACATCTTCAAGCGACAAAGCGATGGGTTTTTCGACGATGACGTGCTTTCCCGCCTCGGCGGCCGCGACGGCGTAGGTTGTATGCAAGTCATGTGGCGTGCAAACCACAACGATGTCCACTTCCTTTCGCTGGAGCATGGCGTCGAGATCCGTTTCAACAGCGCATTTCAGGTTGTACCGGTCACGATACCGTTGTGCGTTTGTTCGGTGATGATCGACCAGGGCGCGCACCTCGGAGCGAGCGTCTTTTTGAAAGGCTTTGATATACTCTTCGGCCACCGCGCCGCAACCCGTAATCCCGACACCGAGTTTTTCCATCTGTTGTACCCTTCGTTCTTTGACGGCATTCACGTAATTTTCTGTGTTGAAGTCCTGATTATAACCGGTTGAAATCAGATGTACAGAAACTCGGGATAGTATGGTAATATGGTTTGAATGAGGATACGAAAGAAGAGCATAAGTCAAAAGGGCCGGCTGGTGCGACATATCGCACCCTGCATTTTGATTTCTTCTGTTTTTTTATCATCTGTAATTGGAGCACATCCACCCCTGTATTATTTTCCGGCGGAAGAATGATTGACGTATTGGCTATTCTGGTAAAAGGTCAATGGAAACCGGGCATTGGGGATCCGACGATTTTGGGGTGGGCCACCACGATCGGGTACTTTATCGCCGCGGCTCTCTGCGGGGCTTATGCTGTTTACGGACGGCGGACCCTGGGCCTCGGTCCCCGCGTGTTTTGGTGGAGCCTCATGGTCTTTATGGTCCTGATGGGTTTTAATAAGCAATTGGATCTCCAAGTGCTGGTTCTGCAGATTGCCCGGCACATGTCCGAAGAGCAGGGATGGTTCGCTGAACGGGATGTTGTGCGAAAGTGGATTATCGTGGCGTTTGCCTTTACTGGATTGATTCTGGTCGCGTGGCTGGGGTGGGCGTGTCGGCGTGTCTGGCGAAAATATATCCTGGCCGTGGCCGGCATCGCGCTTCTGATTTTCTTTGTCCTGGTTCGAGCCAGCGGGTACCGCCTAATGATTTTGGGTTTCCGGCCTGGGCGATTCCCAATGTATGACATTCTTGAGGTCGGTGGAATATTATGTATCGGTATTTCGGCACTGATAGAGCTACGCCGCTCGAAACAGAGATCAGACCTCGATCCTCCGACGGCCGATCTTTAATGTCTGTCTTCTTTATTGTCTGGGTGGGGTTGAAACGTTCAGCTCCAATGCACGTCTGATGAAATCCACGGTCAACCGTCTGTAGTGCATTCCGCCGATACCGTGGCGCGATCTCGGATAGATCATCAGCTCGAATTTCTTATCCGCTTGTTGCAGAGCGTGAATGAGCTTTAACGTATTCTCAGGATGCACGTTATCATCGATGGCTCCGTGCAGGATTAAGAGCTGGCCGTGCAGGTCTTGGGCGGCTTCTACGACGGAGGTCTTTTCATAGCCTTCCACGTTGTTCTGGGGGATGTCCATATACCGTTCCGTGTAGATCGTGTCGTAGAGGTGCCAGTCGGTAACGGGCGCCCCGGCGATCCCGCCGGCGAATAGTTTGCTGTGCGTCAAGGCGTAAGACGTCATGAAGCCGCCGTAACTATGCCCGCTCATGCCGATTCGATCTCCATCGACGTAGGGCTTCTGTTTTAGCCATGCAATGGCTTCTTCGATATCTTTGAGTTCCTGGACGCCGAGTTGCCTATAGGCCGTCCACGCCGAGCACGCGCCTTTACCGCTGGCGCTGCGCGGGTCGCACCGAAAGACGAGTATGCCCATTTGGGCCAGCATATGGTCGCGAGTCCTCCCTCCGCCCCAGTCATCCCGTATCGTCGGCGCATGGGGGCCACCGTACGTCATGAACCAGACGGGATATTTTCGGCTTGCATTGAAGTCGGGCGGTTTCAACAGGCTCGCTTCGAGCGGAAAGCCGTCTCTCGTCTCGATCTGAAATTGCTCATATTCGCCGAGCTTATATTGCCGACGCTCATAGACGGGATTCGTATCCAGCATGCGTATTTTTTTACGGTTAGTTCCGAACAGCGCAACTTTCGTCGGGGTGGAGCTATTGCTCCATGTGTCAATGAAGTATTCTCCATTCGGGCTCATATTTATTCGATGATTACCGCGGGCTTTTGTCAGACGTTTGATTTTGCCGCCGCTGAGCTTTGCACGGTAAAGATTCTCTGCAATGTGCGAGTTGCGCGTCCCGGTAACGTAGACCCAGCCGTTCTTCTCGTCCACATGGTGCAGCCGCCTCGCTTCCCACTTACCTTTCGTAACGGCGCGTTTGAGCTTGCCGTCCTTGTCGTACAGGTATAAATGTTTCCAGCCGGTCCGTTCGCTAAAAAGGAGGAACGATCCATCCGCGAGAAATTTCGGGCTATCCGGTACATCCACCCACGCCTTTGTCGTTTCACGGAAAAGGCAAGTGGCTTGGTCGCCTCGTTTCGAGGCCGTGTTGAAATCGAGCCACGTCTGGGCGCGGTCCTGGACGAAAAAGAATATCCGGTCGTTGTCCGGCATCCATCCGATTCGTGTGATGAGATACGTTCCTTCGAGGTAGTTGTCCAATTCGATCCATCGGACCGGCCCACCCGCGACGGAGACCGTTCCGACGCGTGCTTTCGGATTCGGCTCGCCCGCGCGTGGATATCGTGCTACTTCCACGGTCTGTTTTTTCGTGGTGTTGTTGACGACGGTGAATTCGTTGACGGGGGCGTCGTCGAATTGCATAAACGCGATGGCGGAAGAATCGGGACTCCACGAAAACGCCTTCCATCGGCGTCCATAGATTTCTTCGAAATAGACCCAGTCCGCTTCGCCGTTGGAGACGGTTCCGCCGCCGTCGCTGGTCAGCGCCCGTTCGGTTTGTGTGGCGATATCGACGACGTAGAGATTTTTGTCGCGCACGAATGCGACAAATTCCCCGTTCGGAGAGAAGGTGCTGTATTTCTCCCGGCCCGGGGTATGGGTAAGCCGGACCGCTGTTTTGCCGTCGAACGTGCAGTAATATAAATCGTTCTCATAGTCGATCAGAACCGCAGTCCGGCCGGGATTCATATTCAGCGATGTGCGTTTTGAAAAAGATTGGGCGGTCTTTTCGTCAATCGTGGGCAAGTGCTTCAGTCCTTCAGCCAAATCGTCCGGTTCGAAGAATGGCTCCGAGCGACCGCTGATCGCGTGAACCTTATATAACCGACTGGCGCGGACCTGGAGATAATGCTTGCCGTCTTCGAGCCAGGTGAGCCTCGAAACGGGCCGACCGCCGAGATCAATCCTTTTCTTCGATTCGTATAGCGCCTCAAAAGTGATCGGTTTATTGAATTCACGCTTTTCCTTCAATGGCTTAACCGGGCCAGAGGTGATTGGCACGTATTCTTTCAGTTGGACGACGGGATAATCATCGTCTTTCTTAAGCTGGCCTAAAAGTTTATGCGTTTGTGAATTTGGCTCAAGTAGCGTTTTGATTTTATCGCCGGACGTTTGATTGGCTTTGACGAAAATCGTGCCGGCGCGAAACCGTCTGGTGTCTTGCCGGCACTCGGTCGTCAAGGCAATTGTTCCCTCAGCCTTCTCGTCCCGTGCAATCTTATATACCTCAACATCCAGCTCGAGGTCTTCACGAAGCTCGTGCACTTCGATATCCTTTTGCTGTAAACGTCGAGTCAGCTTATTGAGCTTTTTTGGAAAAAAATAGGCGTAAGGTTGTTTAGAAGATTCCTGCCTGGCATACAGATGACCTGCCGGTATAGAGGCCAACAAACTACTTAATATTAAAATCTTAATTGTGTCTTTAATCATTGAGTAGCTCATCCGTTCACAGAGACATATTTTTTCCGGAGACGATGACTTGTTCGACATCAAGGTCGCCCGATTTCATTTCGACGAACGGCTTGCCGTTTTTCAGGCCGGCTGTGCCGAATCCGGTCGCAGTCGAGATGAAGCACCGGAAATCGTCGCCGATTTTCGAGTTGATATAAAGCGTCTTGTCGATAGCATCGTATCGCAAACCGGTCAGACCTTGCAGCAGGCCGTAGCTGGACAAGGCCCGTGCGTACCAATGGCCGCATTCATATTCGTTGAAAGGATTACGAATACGCCCGTCGTATCGATCCCGGCAGACACGCACGATTTCGAGACCTTCTTCGATCTTGCCTTCGAGCATCAGGTGAGAGGCGACCTGGTATTCGATGCCGGTCCAGACTTCGTCGCTATACACAAACGGGATCGAGAGCTTCCCGCCGCGGGGCCAGGTGCACAGCAGCAGGCCGCCGTCTTTGCCCAGCGCGAAAGCCGGACGTTGCGGATTGGCATGGTCGGAGAGGTCGTGCTTGAGGTTGTACTTGTGAACGGCTAACAAATGGCTTCTAACCTTATCGGCGTCCACGATATCGCCCAGGCCGGACATTTTGGCCATCCAACAGCCGAGGATACCGTCCGACAGACATCCCGTGCCGTACTGATACTTAGGGCCCTGGGTATTGAGCATTTCCACAATGTGGCTGTAACCGGGGCCGTTTTGTGAACTGGCAAGCGGTTTAAATTCCGCCGTAAGACCTTCTGTTTGGATCTTCTGGTAGAAGTATTCGCCGTTATACAGTTCGGTTTCGAGGAACTTCTTGCCATTGGTCAGCAATTCGCTGTAACGAGTGACGTCCTCGCCCATCGCTTTGCCCATTTCAACGGCAGCAGCCAGCGCCCCGAGATAGAAACTCGAACAATGCCCGTCCGGGCCCCAATATTCGATATCGTAAGTATTGTGATGAGGTTCTTCCAGGACGCCTTTGCCCCTCGGGTCCCAGGTGGTGATGCAATAATTCAGGCTGATTTTCACCTTGGGCCATATCTCTTTGAGCCAATTCGTATCCCCGGAGACGCGCCATTCGCGATGGACCTTCATAATCCCGCCAAGCTGCCCGTCTGAGGCGGCGTGGTAATCATGTGCGGGAGGACGAATGGGTAGGGGGGTGCGGAACGTTTGATGCCCCCTTTCGTCCTGGCTGACGTTGAATTCCGTTTCGCGGAGCGTCCGTTCGAGCGATGGGAACAGATTGGGAATCGCCTGGGCGTAATTCCAGACGTGGGTGCAGGAGCCGTGGCAACAGCCCCGATCATCGCTGCATCCCTCGAAGCACCACAGCCGTCCGTCTTTTTGTCTGAGTACGGTAGGGGACTTGAGAATGGTCAAATTCGCAGTGACGGCCTCGACGACCTCCGCGGGAAGGGTCATATCGTACAGGGCATTGCGGAATTGGCCCGTCTTGCGGCGAAGGTTTTTATAGTTGCGATCCCAGTACCGTGCGACGTCTTTTATGTTTTTGAATCGCCCGGCGTACCAGGGGACGAAATTGCCTTGGCAATCACATTCGGGGGCTGTGGGCTCCTCGGCGTTCGGCGCGTCTCTACCGAGCCGCATGTCCGTTTGTGGCACGTACCAGGCGAACATCAAGCGGACGGTTTTTTGCTGGCCGGGCTTCAACGTGAAGGGTACGAACAGCGAGGCGCCGGGGCATCGTCCTTCGACCGGGGGATTGTCGAGAAGCCGGGCTTCCTGGATATTCTTCCAGGCCAGGGTAAGCGAGTCCCACCAACCGCCCTTAAACCAGCAATGATCGACGATCACGTTGTTGTCATCGACGAAAAACGCGAAGGAACCCAGGTACTCCGGGTTTTCCTCGGTTCCTTCCTGGTGGAGGATAAAGCCATTGGGGATCGGTAGAATCGTGTCTTTCTTTCGGCCGATCTCCATGAAATTCTTCGTATTGTAAGAAAACACGGCCTCGATGGTATCGGTTGTCGGATTCGTGAAACTATACTCCAGTGCGCCGACGGGCAAAGAGGCGTTATCCGGATCGCCGGGAATCAAGGGGCTCCAACCCGTGATCCGGACGTGTAAGGGGATTTCTTTGTCTCTCAGCGTGACGTTGCCGAACGGAAAACGCGCCCGGAAGGCGGCCTGATCGAATCTCGGTAGGCCGTAGCTCGTTCGGGCGGCGCCGTTGCCCGTGCCGGGAGAGCCGAAGACTTTCCAGGCGGGGATGGGACCTTCCAGAACTTTGGCGACGTTGTTTTTTCTTCCTTTGATACATAAAGCGGCAAATGAACATGGTTCGTTGAACACCTGCATTCTGTTCCTGACGGACAAATGCGAGATCGCCCCGGTTCCTTCCAGGCAGACCATGCCGGCGCCGATTCCGCCGATCGGAAACGCCACTCGGTTCAAATGAGGGCCTCGGTACATTTCATTGTATTTATGTTTTTGGGCTTGGATCGTCGATGCACCGAGCGGCCCGATAAAGGCGGCAACAGCTAAAAAAAGGCATAGTCTGGGATTACTGAAATATGCCAACATGATTGGCCTCCTTAAATCAAAATGACTGATTTCATTTTTGACTGTAGAATTGTTTCTTGTGTTGCTCGGCGTATTTTTTGAGTTTTTCCGCGACTTCCGGATAGTCGTCCAGCACGGACTTCGTTTCGTAGGGATCGTTCTCCATATCGAACAGTGAAAGCCCGATTTTGTTTGACTTATATTTACCCGGCATCCCGTCTTTGCCCGGCGTGACTAACGTTCGGTAGGTGTGCGGGAGGTGCAATTTCCATCGGCCGTTCCCACTGATAATGCCTTCGAAATTCCTGCCGGTGGAGAAGGGATAATAGCTGTGCGGATTTCTCGCACCCGGTTTTCCGACGATCAGGTCCCATACGTTCTTGCCGTCAATGTGATTTTTCGGCAGCTTCGCCCCGACCAGGTGGGCAAGCGTCGGGAGCATGTCGATTGTTCCGAATGCCCTGCTGGAGCTGGATCCCGGCTTGATTTTGCCGGGGTACTTGATGATGCAGGCGCTCCGGGTGCCGCCGTCGAAACTGGTTCCCTTCGCCTCGCGGTAGGGTGTCTGGCCGGCGTGGTTGCCGTAGGAAACCCACGGGCCGTTGTCCGAGGAGAAGAACACAAGCGTATTATCCTCGACGCCACTGTCTTTGAGCGCCTTGGTGATCTGGCCGACGGACCAGTCGATCTCCATCATCACGTCACCGTACAGGCCGGCGCCGGATTTACCCTTGAACTTCTCGCTGCAAAACAGCGGGACGTGCGGCATCGAATGGGGGACGTAGAGGAAGAAGGGCTTGTCTTTGTTTCGCTTGATGAAATCGACGGCGTGCTCGGTGTACCAGGTCGTGAGCATCGGCTGATGTTTCCTGGTCATGCGCTCGATGGCGACTTTGTCCTTTTCCCAGAAATGGAGCGGATACTTGCCCCAATATTGGGGATTGCCCGGGTGAAATTCCCACATATCGTTGGAATACATCAGGCCGCACGAATCGTCGAATCCCCGCGCCCACGGGCGCGTGTCGGGCTGGTCGCCGATGTGCCACTTGCCGAAGACCGCCGTGGTATATCCCCGTGTTTTCATGACCTGCCCGATCGTGGCATACTTCGGGTCGAGTCCCCTGGCTTTCGGGCCGTGGGCACCGAAGACCTTGGTCCGGCCGGGGCAGCAGCCGGACAGTAGCGCGGCTCGCGATGCCGAGCAGACCGCCTGGGGAACGTAGAATTGGTTAAAACGGCAGCCTTCCTGGGCAAGTCGTTCGACGTTCGGCGTCTTGTAAGCGTGGGTGCCGAAGGGCTGGAAATCCGCCCAGCCGGAATCGTCCAGGAAGATCATTACGATATTCGGCGGTTTGGCGCCTTCCCGGCCCCGGCTGATGCGAGGCAATCCCAACGTTGCTGCTGATAATGCGGCGGTCCTGAGAAATTCTCGGCGCGTCTGTCTTGTCTTCACGATATGTCTCCTTTCGACAATGTCACTTATTACGTCTATATAGTTTTTATTACAAATAGGCGTAATCTACCTTGATTTTAATTCTCTGATTTTGATGTTACGGAACCAGACGGGCGCCCCGGCATGTTTGCCTTGAAAGCCGATCTTTCCTTTCGTTGGAAGTTGAGCGAGTGGTTTGCTCAGCCACGATGGAATCTCCGAGCCATCAGGATTGGTCTTGGCGGACGTCCACAAGCTCATATCCATCGACGTGACGCGTGCCCCGTTGAGGGTTACATCGATTCGCTCGTTCATGCACCGTATGGTGAACCGGTTCCACTCGCCCGGTTTTTTAACCCGGCTTTCCGAGGCCGCCAGATGACCGAAAACCGCGGCGCATTGCCATGTCTTCGGCGCATTGGCCCATTGCCCTGCGTAATCGTCGGCGATTTGAATCTCGACCGAATTCGGAATCCAGTTTTTGATATCCGAGCAATACACGATAACGCCGCTGTTGGTCCCCGGTGCGTTCTTGAATTCCAGATCGAGGATGAAGTTGTCGAAATCCTTCTTCGTCCAGATGGCCTGGTCTTCGCTGGCCGTTAGGATACCATTCTCAAACGTCCAGATACCTTCAGGAAATATGGCGTTAGATAAGTCCGATTCGAACAAGTTCGGCCACCGATCCACTTTAGGGTGCGGCCTGCGACGCTGAGGACGTGTGGTTTCACTCATTTCAGGCACTTGGAGGGTCGGCTTACCTTGCAAATACCCCAGAGAGGCGAGGAATTCATCGACGGCGATGAGCGTTCGCTCCTGCCATGGTGAGCGGTTAAAGAAGCCGTGACCCTGGCCTTCCGCGAGGTATTTGTCCGCACGCACGCCCAACGGTTCGGCCTTCGTCCAGTATTCATCGCCAAAGGCCTTCAACCGATCTTCAGTACCGAATAGAATCAACGCGGGCGGCGCGTTCCTGTCCAAATGCAATGTCGGGGATATCTTGCGGGCGAGTTCCTTATCGCCATTGATGCGCCCGATGAGTAGTTCATGGTCGAAGTTGAGGACCGGATTGAACAACACCATCGCCTGTGGGATCGTCGAAATCGAGACATCGTCGCGGTCGGCCTCGACACTATGGCGTATCATCGTGCAGGCCGCCAGATGTCCCCCGGCCGAGCCGCCTGAGGCAACGAGCTTCTTCGAGTCGATGCCTAACTGTTTCGCGTTTTGCCGCATCCAGCGAACGGCGCTGCGAGCGTCCTCGACGCACTTATCGGGTGTCACTCCATCGCGGCTCTTGACGCGATAGTCGGCTCGGGCGGCGACCATGCCGCGGCCGGCAAGGTAGTCGGCCTGCTTCTCGAATTGATCGATGTTGCCGCCGTTCCAGCCGCCTCCAAAAAAGAACACGATTGCGGGGCGTTTGTCACTGGCCTTCCAGCCGGGTGGAAAATGAACGTGAATCTTCAGTTGTTTATCGCCGACGGTTTTATACGTCATGCTCTTGACGTCCGCTTTGGCCTGTGCTGCAAAAGCTGTATTAAGCAGCAGTATGATGATCGTCACTGGAATGAGTCGTTTCGTTTTTCCCATGCTCTTGCCCTTTGATAAGATATGAGTTTGTAAATCGTTCACCGTTTCGTGCCGAGGGCGTCTCGCCCTCGAATCGCGGGCAGGATGCCTGCAACACGTCGCGGTCGGTCTAAGTTACCAATACTGCCTCGAATATTCAAGTGCCTTTTGAAGCGATCTTTCTCAGGGGGTTACAATCGCGCTTTCCACGTCGAAATGATCGGCGATCTTCTGCAGGGTGCGGGCGTGGCGTCCGACACCCAGTGCGAAATGGTGAGTCGGTCCTTCCGCCACCCAGCGTTTGAGAAACGTTCGGACGTCCGGCTCGAAGAATCCCCGCGTATTTGTGTTGCCGGTAGGGGGGATGGGGCCTTGCACGCTCTCGCCTTCGGCAAGGATAAACTTGAATTTTCCGTTAGCCGTCACGCTCACGCTAAGCATCGTAAAGGGACCCTCCTTGATCTTAAATTCCACGCTGGCGCCGGAACCCGGCTTGCCGTGATATTTGGAAAGGCTGCGCAGAACGGGTCTGCCGTCGGCGATGTTAATATGGTGCGGTCCGTCGTGTCCCACCAGCACGAAGCCCTCGTTGAAGTCGATCGGATGGAATTCCGCGAAGCTGCCTCCGATATCGAGGCGGTCCAGGATGAGCATGGCGATGCAGGTCTTCAGATCGGATTCGCCGCACATGGGAAACCCGGCGGCGGTCAACAGTGAATTGCCCACAATCAAATTCGTGACCAGTTCCCGCATCGGGCTGCCTTCCTGGCCTTCGTAATAATACGCCAGCCCGTCCAAATCATAGGCATTGATGAATCTATCCAGCGCCACGGCCACGCGGGCTGCGACCTGGAGGTCTTTATCCGTGAGTTTTTCCGTGATGGGATCGGATTTCGGATCGGGCGTATCGAAGAGATTGAGTATCTCAGTCTTCTTGTTTTCGATTTCTTGTTCGGTCACTGTTTGTTCTAATGATAATAGCTCGTCGGCCTCGGTTTGAACGATGTGGCAGCCAAAGGCCGCGGTGAGCGACGTATGGTCCGTTTGCATATCCAGCATATGTTCGATGGGATGGCCGAAATGGCCGATTCGTGCTCGCGTCAGATCGTGCAAAACCATAGCGATATTGCACCATTCTGTGATTTCCGCATCCGCCGCTGGATCGTCGTCGAGCGTGCCGAAAATAACGGGCGGCGGCTTTTTGCCCATGCGGATGGCGACGCCGGTAAATTCCGGCACGGAGCAGATATCGTCGTTGCACAATTGCATGTATGTGGAGGCCTTGGAGTAATCCAGCGCCTTCAGGGGCTGGAGCGCCACCAGGACGATGGGGATGTCCAATCCGCGAATGATCGCGCCGAACGTCGCCGAGGTCGCGTACGTGAGCATATCGCAGAAGACCAGGTCGAGGTCGGCGGCTTTGAGCCGGGGCAGAAGATCATACGCCGAGGCGGCGTCGTCCACGATGCCGAAATCCGTGACCTCTACCTCGTGCGATTTGACTCGTTCGACGAAGATGTGCAATTTACGCTTTAGTTCATCGAGCAGACCGTCGAATTGTGGCCAGTACTTATGGAAGCCGACACCGAAAATGCCGATGTTGGCCGTTCTCTTTTTTCTACGTTTTATTTTCATGGTGTTCACTTGCTCCCTGATTTAATAGCAGCGTGTCTTTGAGTGCGGTTTCGGGCGGTTTGGGAAAACAACAACTGGCGATGGCACCGACAATAAAGGTAGGGAACATGGCGAAAGCACCGTACCACCACTTGGGAATATCAGTAAAGATCAGAACAGACAAAAAGCACAGCAGACCGGCTGCAATACCGATGAGAATCCCGGCTAAATTCGCACTACGTATAAACATCCCGAGCAGATATATAGCCAACAAAATTCCTAAGCATGTTCCGGCGATGACCATGATAATATCGATCACTGTATCGCCGATCAAGGGGACGAGAATCGCCGCCACGATAACGATCACTCCCAAGATAGCCGTAAGGATTCGGCTGATCCTCAAGGGCAGTTCTTGCCCGGCCAGCCAATCGTAAACAAGGACCGAGGTGACACCATTGATGCCGCTGTCCATCGTGCTCATGGCTGCGGCAAACAGCCCCGCCAGGATGAGTCCCGTTAATCCTAAACCGGGTAGCTGCGTTGAGACAAAGTGCGGAAGGATTTGGTCCTGACTGGCCAATTCGGCACCGACGGTCGGTAGGCCGAGACCACCCGTCTGGCTGTAGAAAGCAAATATAGCTGTCCCGACCAGTAAAAAGAGCAGGCCAAGTACCGCGTTGATGACGGCACTGAGAACGGCCATGCGTCGCCCTCCGGCAAGGGTGCCCGCGCAAACGTATCGCTGAATCATGTTTTGCGAGACGGCATAGCCGGGAAGATACATGAATAGTGCAAACGCAGCGGCGGTGAACACGGTATTCCCGCCGGTAAAGTTCTCCGGGGCCAGCAATTTAGGATTCAGGTGGAACATTTTGAATTTGCTATGCTCCGATGCAATCGACCAGAAGCTCGACCATCCCCCGTCGATCCGGCCGACGGCCAGGAACATGATCGTTACGATAGCTCCACCCAGCACGACGGCCTGGAGGACGTCGGTCCAGATGACGGCTTTCAATCCGCCTAAAACGGTGTAAAGCGTGGCAAAAGCGCCGATACCGATGAGCACGATGTAGTACTGTGTGGGCGTAAGCCCCATCACGGTTTTCAGCGTAAGAGCGACGGCGTAAAGCATCGTCCCCATCCAGCCCAGCGCGTAAAGGCAATATAGACCCGAGCCGATGAGTCGGGCGGGCCGACCGAAGCGCCGGCCCAGATATTCGTATCCGCTGCTGACTTTCAGCCGGACGAACATCGGGATAAACACCCACCATAAAATCGGTGTGATGACAAACGGAATGAACAAAATGGTCAGATAGAAGCTGAAATCCTGATAGGCCCCGCGCTGAGGCAGCCCCAGAAAAGAGATGGCGCTGAAGCTGGTAGCGAACATCGAGATACCGACGACCGTCCAGTTCATGCTCCGGCCGCCGACGAAGTAGTCCTCGTTATCCTGTTGTCCCCTGGCGCTTTTGATCGCCAGGCCAAAGACCACCGCGAGATAGGCGATGCAAACGCACCAGTCAATAAGACTTAAATCGGTCATCTCGACTCCCGTTCATCGCACATCAAGATTCTTGGCGGCCCCGGCGGCGGTGTAAATCGCAACCGCTTTATCGAGGGCGTTACGTGGAACGCCGCGGAGGGTCAATGGACGCGGAGCGAGCATGCCCAGGATGTCCGGGATATCGCACACTCTTAAGACATTGAGAAACTGAGGCGCTTTATCATCCATGTGCGACACGGGCGGATTGCTTGCAATCACACCGGCAATCTCCGATTCCCACAACGCGGCATAGGCAGCTAAAACACCGGCGGCGCCCTCGCCGGCTACGTATAGGGGGATTTGGCCGCCATATTTGTCATGAAGGTACCGTGCGGCGGCGATGATATCCCAGACCCGTCCGGTATCCGCCGTGCGACCAAGGAGAACGTGGGAACGCTCGACGTAGTTGGGCGGGTTCTTACGCGTCCATCGCGTCGGCCCGACGCCGCGTGACGTGCAAACGTACACATGGTCACTCGGTTCACTTATTCGGCCCAACCAATTGGAAGCCGGCTCATCGGAATCAGGACTTCGTACGATCAGCAAGAGACGTTTAGCGGATTGCTGTTTTGTGACGTGTTGCAAGCAGACTTCGATACCTGGCTCCGATTCGAGCCTTACATCATCCAATTTTACTTTCCTCTTTAACTTAGCGGGGGGAATCCTCTCCGGGAAACATCGGAATACGACCCGGCGAAGCTCCTTTTTGATTTCAGCTTTCCAACGTTCATACTGACCCTTTTTCGGCGGTTCCACCTGAGCGGTCGGCACGAAAAGCCGGTCGATGGTCGTATTCAATTCGTCTTTGGGAATGTCAGAATCATTCGGAAAGACGCGAAGCTTTTCCAGTTCTATTGGATGCTTCCGGTCATTACGAGGGCCTGTCAACAGATCGACCTCACTGTCCTCCACGATCCTCGGATCGTTTTTCAAGTTCATATTGATGAAACGATAAGCCGCCTGGCGAATATCCTTTCGGTAAGCATGTCCACCGATACTAACCACGCTATCAACGAAGTCGCTAATTCCGTACAAACTATAGATTCGTTCCAGCCGGTTGATAACGCGCTCGTTGGCGTCCATCGGAAAGATACGGTCCTGATCGCTGTTGACGAAAAGGAGCGGTCTCGGGGCGATTAAAGCCGCGATGCGCGTCCACGGCCATTGGAATGTGTTGTATAGGAACATGCAATCGCAATGCCCGTTAATGACGCGGTTGGGCACGTAGGACATCAGGTCGGCCATACCGCTCACGGGTACGGCGACTTTCACACGCTCATCGGCGGCGGCGATCCAGAAGGTCGCCGCACCGCCTCCGCTGATTCCCGTGACGGCAATTTTATCCGGGTCCACGTCCGGCCGGCTCTGTAGGTAGTCGATCCCTCGGATTCCGTTAAGACACTCCACACCCGCTGACGTATAGCCTCGTGAATGCCACCACCATCGGTCTTCACGATACGTCCCGTGGTGAATGGCCGCGATCTCACCTAATTGCAGCGTGTCGAGGACCAGGCAAATATAGCCGTGCCGCGCGAACCAGATGCCGTGCGACTGATAGGCGGTTTTGTTCCCGTTTCGTCCTCGAAAGGAATGTCCGCAGACGTACAGTATCGCGGGTAAACGTTGACCTTTAGCTGTATGTTGGGGTCGATAGAGATTGCCGGTCACGTAGAGCCTCGGCCGACTTTGATAATGCAGCATATCCACAACGTAGCCGTCGCCTTGAAGCGTCCCGGTGATCGTTGCCTTGAGCGGTGTTTTTTCCGGCATGGGCGCCAAACCCAGCATGTAGAAATATTCCTCTTTGTATTGAGGACGTTGTTTCTTCCAATCTTCGACCGACTTGACATTTTCCATGAAACGTTCATGGATCGTTTCCGTCTGGCGTGCTAAATACGCCTGGATCATCTCATCGCCCGGCTGCTCCCGGTCCGGCGGACCGTACTCCTGGCTTTTTACTATGAAAGGGCTGTTGAGGAATAGAACACCGGTCAAAATGACTAAGGTCCGACGTCGCATGATCGACTCTCCTAAATATTTCCTGTAGATAGCCACAGTGTGACAGCACGTCGCCCTATTATAGAGCCGTATTCGCAGCTTGCAATCATTCGTTGTATATCGTATGTAGTATGTCGTATATCGTTCGATAACTGATGTATTACGAAGGAGAACAACGATGAATCATGGAAATCGCAGGGATTTCATTAAATCGAGTGTTGGCGGAACAGTGGGTCTTGCCTTGGCGGGTATGGGGACGAAGTCCAGGGCCGCCGGGAGGGATAATCCCAGGACGGTCCGTATTGGCATCGTCGGAGTGGGCGGACGCGGAAACAGCCTGATGAGCAACCTGCTCCTCATGGACAACGTCGAAATTCGTGCCTTGTGCGATTTATCTGCAAAGAAAGTCGCCACCGCGCAGAAACGGGTCGTCAAGGCGGGGCAATCCCAACCCGCCGGTTACGCCGAGGATGAGCAGACGTATAAGAAGCTGATGGACCGCGACGATCTCGATGCGGTTGTTATTGCCACGTATTGGGAATGGCATGCGCCGATGGCCGTTGATGCGATGAAGGCGGGCAAGTACGCCGCCGTCGAAGTGCCCGCCGCTTATACGCTCGATGAATGTTGGGACTTAGTGAAAACCTACGAGCAAACGAAGATGCCGTGTATGATGTTGGAGAACTGGAGCTTTCGCCGGGATAATCTGGCCGTTCTGAATATGATTCGGCAGGGCCTGTTCGGCGAGATCGTTCATTGCCATTGCGCTCATTCGCACGATTGCATCGACCACTGGTTCTTCGACAGGACAACGGGAAAGGATCGCTGGCCGGCGAAGTATATACTCAACCACAATCGGGACCAGTACCCCACGCATCAGCTCGGTCCCGTGCTGAGCTGGATGGATATCAACTGCGGCGATTGTCTCGATTATCTGACATCCACGGCGACAAGCTGCTTCGGCATTAACGATATGTTCGAGCGTAAATTCGGCAAGGATCATCCGGGGACCGCGAGAAAATACGCCCAGGGGGACATCGTGACAACCGTCATTCGAACAAAGATGGGTAAGTCTATTGTCAGCAATTACGATATGCAACTCCCTCGTCCCTACGATAACCGGTGGCTGATCCAGGGTACGCGCGGTCTGTATAACGAGCAGCGAAACGCGGTGTACATTCTCGACGAAAGCCCAAAATATCATGAGTGGGAGCCGTTCGATCCGTATCAGGAAAAATACGAGCATACCTGGTGGAAAAAGGGCGCCCAGGGCGGACACGGCGGCACGGATTATCTCGAACTCCAGCAGTTCATTGAGGCGGTCCGAAACAAGACGCAAACGCCCATCGATGTCTATGACTCGGTCGTGATGAGTGTGATCGGCCCGCTTTCGGAACAGTCGATTGCTTCAGACAGCACGCCCGTGAAAGTCCCCGATTTCACGCGCGGCGCGTGGAAGCGCCGAAAACCGGCCTTTGCCGTGGAGGCCTGATCGGATCCACCGCCTTATTTTCAATTTAGCCGCCGCGATGGTTGAAAACAGGACGGGAGCCTTGTATGATATGAGACGATAAATCCAGGATCGTAAAGAATGATATCGAACATCCAAATAACCGTAGATTTTAATCAATCATTTTGGAGGTAATCATGACTCAATCCGTCAACAAGTCAAATGTTAACCGTCGAGAATTTCTTAAGCGAAGCGGTTCGCTGGCCGCGAGTGCGGCTGTGCTCGGTCGTATTTCACCCGTTGCTTTCGCCGGGCAGGACCATACGATCCGCCTGGCGCTGATCGGGTGCGGCGGTCGCGGTACCGGCGCCGTCGGCGATGCCCTGAGTGTTCCGAACGCCGGACCCATCAAGCTGTATGCGATGGCCGATCTCTATGAGGAGCGAATGGAATCCCGCCTCAAGGCGCTGACAAAAAGGTTTCCAGACAAAATGGACGTCACCGCAGACCGTAAGTTCATCGGTTTCGACTCTTACAAAAAGGCCATCGACATCCTCCGGCCCGGCGACGTTGCCATGTGCACGACGCGCTCGTATATCCGGCCGCTGCACGTCGAGTATGCCATCAAGAAGGGCATCAATGTGTTCATGGAAAAACCGTTTGCGTCCGATCCCGGCGGCTTGCACCGTCTGCTCGCCTGTGATGGAATCGCCAAGAGAAAGAACGTCAAGGTGGCTGCGGGGCTTCAGTGCCGACATTCCCCGGCCCGCCAGGCATTGATTGATAAAATCCGCAACGGTGAGATGGGCGAGATACCGCTCATCCGCGCCAATCGCCTCGCTGGAACCCGGTGGCTTGGAAATATGGGAGAAAACGCCAACAAGCTGATGAGTCAGTTGCAGGACTGTCGGATCCATTTGTTCTGGGTTGGCTCGGGCCATATGGTGGATAATCTCATTCACCAGATCGACGAATGCTGCTGGATCAAGGATGCCTGGCCCGTTTCATGCCACGGATTCGGCGGCCGAGAACCTAACAGCGAGGATCACGGGCAGAACATGGCGGTTTACTCGATGGAATTCACCTACCCCGACGGTACGAAGGCCTTCTGTGGATTTCGCCGGTACAACAAGGGGCATAACGAGTTTGCCACGTTCATCCACGGTACCAAATGCGCCGCCCAGTTCTCGGGTAAAACCCATAAGGCGACCGTCCATATGTTCAAAGACCAGCGGATCGCACAGAGCAATATTGTGTGGACGCCTACGAAGGATGCGTTCAGCCCGTGGCAATATGAGTGGAACGAGTTCATCGAGAGTATCCGGAAGGATCGACCGCATAATGAGCTCAGGCGCGCGGTGTACTCGGATCTCACATCGCTCATGGGCCGGGCCGCATGTCATACCAACGAGATCGTCACCTGGGACCAGATGATGGCGTCCAGGTTCCAGTTTTGCAATTACCTCGATGATCTGCGCTACGACAGTCCGGCTCCCGTCAAAGCGGATCGAGACGGTTGGTTGCCCATTCCACTAACGAAAAATTG
>CAYZAT010000012.1:0-25778 GCA_964476475.1 uncultured Pirellulales bacterium | reverse complement strand
CTCTTCCATCTCAGCTTTGGCCGTCTCGATGACGTTGGCGGTTTCGGCCTTGATTCTGGCTCGTTCCGCGGTTTCGGATCGAAGTCTTTCTTCCGCTTTGGCTCTTGCTTTCGCTTCCTCCCTGACGTGTTGTTCGGCCTCACGCCGTGCGGCGATTTCCGCTTCGATTTTGGACTGGGCTTTGGTTGTCTCTTGTGCCTGCGTCTGAATCGTTTGTTGAGCCTTCGTTCGTGCTTGGACTTCGGCCTTTAGTTTTTCTTCCGCTTCCTTTAAGGCATTTGCATACGATTGGATTTCCGCCTCCACTTCGGCCTTAGTCGCCATGACGGCTATATCGGCTTCGTCCTTGATTCTGGCCCGTTCCGCGGTTTCAGACCGCAGCCTCTCTTCGGCTTTGGCCCTTGCTTTTGCTTCTTCTCTGGCGTTTTGCTCAGCTTCACGTCGGGCTGCAATTTCGGATTCAACCCGTGATTGGGCTTTCATCGTTTCTTGTGCCTGGGCCTGAATCGCTTGTTGAGCCTCCGTTCGGGCCTGGATTTCGGCCTTTAGTCTTTCTTCCGTTTCTTTTAGGGCCGTTGCATAAGATTTCACTTTCACTTCCACCTCCGCCTTCGCCGCCGCAATGGCTTCAGCGGTTTCGGATTCGATCTTCTTGCGTATAGCCGATTCGGTCTTGAGTTTTTCTTCGATCCTGTCTCTTGCCTTTGCTTCTTCTCTGGCGTGTTTTTCGGTTTCACGGCGGGCTGCAATTTCGGCTTCGATTCGAGATTGAGCTTTAACGGTCTGTTGTGCTTGAGCTTGAATCTCCTGTTGAGCCTTTGTTCGAGCTTGCGTTTCGGCTTTTAGTTTTACTTCCGCTTCCTTTAAGGCCGTCACATAAGATGCCATCTTCTCTTCTATCTCAGCTTTCGCTGACTCAATAACCTTTGCGGCGTCGGCTTCAATTTTCTCGCGCATGGCCGACTCGGTCTTGAGTTTTTCTTCCGCTTCTTTTAAGGCATTTGCATACGATCGGATTTCTGCTTCCACTTCGGCTTTAGCCGTCTCAATGGCCGTTGCGGCTTCGGATGCAATCTTCTCGCGCATGGCCGCCTCGGTCTTGAGCGCTTCTTCGGCCCTGGCTCTTGCTTTCGCTTCCTCCCTGACGTGCTTTTCGGCTTCACGCCGGGCGGCGATTTCAGCTTCGATCCTGGATTGGGCCTTTGTCGTTTCTTGTGCCTGGGTCTGAGTCGCTTGTTGAGCCTTTGTTCGTGCTTGGATTTCAGCCTTGAGTTTCTCTTCCGCTTCCTTTAAGGCCGTTGTGTAAGATGCCATTTTCCCTTCTATTTCAGCATTCGCTGCCTCGATGGCTTTTGCGGAATCGGCTTCGATTTTCTCTCGCAGGGCCGACTCGGCTTTGAGTTTTTCTTCGACTTTGGCCCTTTCCTTCGCTTCCTCCCTGAAATGTTTTTCGGCTTCACGGCGGGCAGCGATTTCAGCTTCGATTCTGGATTGGGCCTTTGTCGTTTCTTGTGCCTGGATCTGAATCTGTTGCTGAGCTTTCGTCCGAGCCTGCGTTTCAGCCTCGAGCTGATCTTCAATAGCGGCTTTGGCTTGCGTTTCCGCCTTGGCTACCTTTTGAGCCTGGCGACGTTCCTGGATTTCCGCGGTTAGTTTCTCTTCGGCTTCTTTCAGGGCCGCAGCATACGATTCTGCTTGCTCTTGTGCTTTGTTTGCCTGTGCGGCATAAGACGCGATTCTCGCTTCTGTTTCGGTTTCAATTCTAGCGCGTTCGGCCGTTGCGGCTTGCAGTTTTTCCACGGCCCTAGCGCGGGCTTCTGCTTCCTCTCGCGCCCGATGCTCGGCTTGGGCCCGGTGACTTTCCTCGGCCTCGACCCTCGCCTTGGCCTTGGCCACATTTTCCGCCTGAGCTTGAAGTCTCTTTTCTGCTTTCGCTATCGCTTTACGGTAGAATTCCGCTTTCTCCTGCGATTCGAAACGTGACTGAGTCTCGGTCTGGATTTGTTCTTCGGCTTTTCTTCTTTCCTGGGATTGGACTTGGGCTTCCTGTTGAGCCTTCGAGCGCGCCTGCATTTCGGCCCTGAGTTTTTCTTCGATCTCCGTTCTGGCCCGGACTTCTGAGTCGGCCTTGGCCTGAGCTTGTGCTCGTTCCTGAGTTTGCGTCTCGAGTTGTGCTTGAATCTTCTTCAAGGCGGCCTCGTGCGACTTCGCTTGCTCTTGAGCCTCAGCTTTCGTCGCTGTAATAGCCTTTTCCGCTTCGGACTCCACCCGTGCTCGAATGGCTTTTTCCGAGCGCAGTTTCTCTTCGATTTTGGCCCGGCTTTCGGCTTCCTCTCTGGCTCTCTGTTCGGCTTCTCGACGAGCGGCGGTCTCGGATTCCGTCTTTATTATCAGTTTGGCTTTTTCTTCGGTTTCCGCCGTGAGTTTTTCTTCCGCATCTTTCAGGGCCGACGCATAGGCTTCGGCTTTGGTCTCCGCTTTGGCGATGGACTCGACGGCTTCGGCCTGAATCCTGATCCGTTCGTCCTCTTCGGCCCGAAGCCTTTCCTCCATTCTGGCCCGGGCTTCGGTTTCTTCACGAAGCTGCTGTTCTACCTGGCGCCGGGCCTGGATTTCGGCTTCGGCCATCGATTGAGCCTGGGTTACCTCCTGCGCCTGGGCTTGAATCTTCTGTTGAGCTTTCGACCGCGCATCCGCCTCGACTTTCAGTTTATCTTCCGCCTTTTTCAGGGCTTCTGCATAGGATTTGGCTTGTTCCTCGGCTTCAGCTTCGAGCGCAGCAATGCTCTGGAGCGCTTCGGTTTCGACCTTCTCTCGCATGGCCGCTTCGGCCCGAAGCTTTTCCTCCGTCTTCGCTCTGACTTCGGCTTCTTCTCTGGCTCTCTGCTCGGCCTGGCGACGAGCAGAGGCTTCGGATTCGGCCCTGGATTCGGCCTCGGCCCGGGTTTCCGATTCGGCGTTTGCTTTCTCCTGGGCTTCGATTCGGGCCTGGGTTTCAGTAGCCGCTTTCGATTCCGCCTTGGTTCGTTCCTGTTCCTGGACCTGAATTTCCCTTTCGGCCTGAGACCGTGCTTGCGTCTCAGCCTCTAACTTCTTTTCAAGGGCGGTCCTGGCTTGCGTCTGGGCCTCCGCGTTCTTTTGGGCTTGACGTCGTTCCTGGATTTCCAAGGCCAGCTTTTCTTCGACGTCCTTTAGTGTAGCGGCGTAAGAGTCGATTTGCTCCTGGTCTTTTTTGGCTTGGGCCACATACGATTCGATTTTGGCCTCTGTCTCGGCTTCAATCGCGGTAATTTTCTCGGCCGTTTCGGTTTCGATTCTGGCTCGCTCGGCTTTTTCAGCCTGTAAGTTTTCTTCAATTTTGGCTCTCGCGGAAGTTTCTTCACGGATTTTTTGTTCCGCCTCGCGTCGAGCCGCGGCTTCCGTCTCAGCCTTCGACTGGGCTTTGGCTGCTTTGAGCGATTCGGCTTTCGCCTCCTCTTGGGCTTTCGACCGGCCTTTTGTTTCAGCTTCAACCCGCTTTTGAGCTTGTTGTCGTTTCTCTGTTTCTGCCTTTAGTTTTTCTTCAACCTCCTTTAATGCGGCGGCATAAGATGCGATTTGCTCCTGAGCTGTTTGGGCTTGCGCGGCGTAAGACTCCATTTTGGCTTCCGCCTCGTCTTCGACCTTGGCAATAGCTTCAGCCGCCTCGGTTTCGATTTTGGTCCGCTCGGCTTTTTCAGACTGCCATCTCTCTTCAGCTTTCGCTCTGGCGGCGGCTTCTTCCCGGGCCCTTTGCTCGATTTCACGCCGAGCTGCGGCTTCCGTTTCCGCTTTTGATTGAGCCTTGGCTGCTTTGAGTGCTTCGCTTTGGGCCTCCTTCCGGGCCTTCGACCGCGCTTGCGTTTCGATTCTCAAATTCTCTTTGATTTCGGCTCGGGCCTGAGCTTCGGCCTCGGCGTTCTTTTGGGCCTCTTGTCGTTCTCGGATTTCTAACCGCAGCTTCTCTTCCGTTTCTTTCAAAGCAGCAGCGAGGGATTCTGTCTGCTTCCGGTCTTTTTCGGCTTGTGCAGCGTAGGAGCTGATTTTAGCCTTTGCCTCGGTTTCGATGGAAGCAATCGCCTCGACCGCTTCGGATTCGATTCTGGCCCGCTCTTTCCTTTCGGCCTGGAGCCTTTCTTCGGCTTTAGCTCTGGCCTCCGCCTCGCCCTGGCCCTTTTTCTCGGCCTGGATTCTATGGCTGGTTTCGGCCTCAACTTTGGCCTTGGCTTTGGCAACGTCCCGGGCGTAAGCTTCCAGCTTCTTTTCGGCTTTGGCGACGGCTTTTCGGTAAAACTCCGCTTTCTCCTGTGCTTTGAGAGACGTCTGGGTCTCGGCCTGCGCTCGTTCTTCCGCCTTGGCGATTTCCTGCGCCTGTGATTGAATCTTCTCCTGGGCTTTGGTCCGGGCTTCGACTTCTTTTTGGGCGCTCTGCTCGATGGCTCTTCGGGCTTCAACTTCGGCCTCGATTTGGGATTGTGCTTTGGCCAACGCTTCCGCTTGTTCTTGAATTTTCTCCCGGGCTTGCGAGACCGCTTGTGTTTCCGCTTTGCGTTTTTCTTCGGCCTGTTTCAGTTCGGCAAGGTGGGCTTTTGCTTTCTTCTCGGCTTCGGCCTCAATCCTGGCCCGCATGGCCGCTTCAGCATGAAGTTGTTCTTCCGTCCTTGCCCGCATAGCCGTTTCAGCCCGGAGTTGTTCTTCGGTTCCCGCCCGAATCTCGGCTTCTTTCCGGATTCTCTCTTCGGTATCCCTTCGGGCTTCAACTTCGGCGTCAATCTTTGATTGCGCTTGAGCCAGCGCCTCCGCCTGGGCCTGAATCTTCTCCTGGGTTTCCGATCTTGCCTCAGCTTCAAGCTGGAGTTTCTCTTCGGTTTTTTTCAGGGCCTCGGCTAAGGTTTTTGCCTTTTCCTGCGTCTCGGTTTCAATTCTCGCTCGAAGCACTGTTTCGGCTTTGAGCTTTTCCTCGGCCCTGGTCCTCGCTTGGGCTTCTGTTCGTATCCTTTGCTCGGCTTGACGGTGGGCTTCGGCCTCAGTTTGAGCTTGTTCCTGGGCTTTCAACTTCGCTTGTGACTCGCCCTCGGCTTTCTTTTCGGCCTGGCGTCGTTCCCGGATTTCCGCTTTGAGTCTTTCCTCAACTTCTTTCAGAGCGGCCGCATTGGAGTCTGCCTGTTCCTGGACCTTTTTCGCTGCCGCCGCTTCGGCTTCGGCCTTGCTTTGAACCCCTGCAATGGCCTCAGCCGCCTCCGTCTCGATTCGAGCTCGCTCGGCTGTCCCCGCCTTCAGTTTCTCTTCGGCTCTGATTCTAAGCTCGGCTTCTTGACGCGCCTGTTGTTCGGCTTGAACTCTGTAGTGTGCTTCGGCCTCCACTCTCGCCCTGGCCTTTGCAACATCCTGGGCCTGAGCTTCCAGTCTTTTTTCTGCCTTGGCGATGGCTTTGCGATAGAACTGGGCTTGTTCCTGGGCTTTAAGATTTGATTGGGACTCAGTTTGCGCCCGTTGTTCGGCTCTCGTTCTTTCTTGCGATTGAGTCTGAGCGTCCTGAAGGGCTTCTGCTCTCGCCTCCGATTCCTTCTTTAGTTTCACTTCCAATGCGGCCCTGGCCTTGGCTTCCGACTCGACTCTTGCCTGGGCCTTCGCTCGTTCCTCGGCTTCTGCCTTGAGCTCCTTTCGGATATCCTTCAAGGCTGTCGCATAGGATTCCGCTTCCTTCTCCGCGTTTGCTTTGGCCGTTGCGATCTCCGCCTCAATTCGAGCCCGTTCGGCCTTTCCGGTTCGGAGTTGCTCTTCGATTTTGGCTCGAAGCTCGGTTTCTTCCTTGATCTTCTTTTCGGCTTCCCGCCGGGCTGCGATTTGGGCTTCGGCGTTTGATTGAGCTTTAGCCATCTCCCGGGCTTGCGCCTGAATCTTCTGTTCGGCCTTCGCTCGCGCTTGAGCCTCGGCCTTCAGTTTTTCTTCCGTTTCTTTCAGAGTGGTTGCGTATAATTCGCTTTCTTCCTTTGCGTCGGCTTCGATTCGGGCTTGCTCGGCCTTTCCGGTTCGGAGTTGCTCTTCGATTTTGGCTCGAAGCTCGGTCTCTTCCTTGATCTTGTCTTCGGCTTCCCGCCGGGCTGCGATTTGGGCTTCGGCATTTGATTGAGCCTTAGCGATCTCCCGGGCTTGCGCCTGAATCTTCTGTTCGGCCTTCGCTCGCGCTTGAGCCTCGGCCTTCAGTTTTTCTTCCGTTTCTTTCAGAGTGGTTGCGTATAATTCGCTTTCTTCCTTTGCGTCGGCTTCGATTCGGGTTCGCTCGGCCTTTTCAGCTTGGAGCGATTCTTCGGCTTTAGCCCGCGCTTGGTCTTCTTCTACGATTTTTTCCTGGGCTTCTTGGCGGGCCGCGACTTCGGATTCCAGTCGGGATTGAAGTCGATTCGTCTCTTGGGCCTGGGCCTGGATCTCTTCAAGGGCCTTTGACTTCGCGTCAGTTTCCGACTTCAGCTTTTCTTCGACCGCTTCACTGGTCCGCATCTGCTCTTCGACTTGTGCCTGGAGTTCGGCCGTCTTTCGAGTTTGAGTCTTCAGTTCTTCTTCGATCCGGCTGAGTGACGCTACATGCGATTCGGCTTGTTCCTCAGCCGCCACGAGGGCTTGCGAGGTTTCTGATTCGATCCTGGACCGTTTATCGATCTCGGCGTTCAGCTTTTCTTCGAGTTCCGCCCGGATCTTGGATTCCGCTTGCAGTCTTTTTTCCGCTTTGGCAATCGCATCGAGATAGGTCGTTCTTTCGGCCTTGGTTTTGGCCGTTTTGCGGGCTTCGGCCTCGGCGTCCTTTAGGGCTTGGGCTCGGGCTTCGATCTCGGCCTGGACTCTTTCCTCGGCGTCTTTGAGGGCCGCTTCGTAAGATGCAATTTTCTCTTCGGCTTGGGCTTGGGCGGCTGAAACGGCCTGGGCGGCTTCGGCTTCGATGGCGGCTCGTTTTTCGAGTTCCGCTTGCAGTTTTTCTTCGGCTTCCGCCCGTGCCCGGGATTCGGCCCCCAACCGTTGTTCGGCTTTGGAGATGGCCTCCAGATAGGTTTTCTTTCCCGTCCTGGCTCGCGCCTTAGCCTCCGCGGCCGCCTTGGCCTTGGCTTTCTTGTCCGCTTTGGCCTTGGCCTTGGCTTTGGCTTTGTTGACGCAGGGAACTAACGGATGGTGGGGCCAGTGCTTTTCTCCGCAGATGCTGCACGTCGGTACGAATTTCTCATCGGAGGGAGGAACTCCTCCTTGAGTGTTTTTCGGGCCGGATAGCCCTCTTCGCTTGGATTTCCTATCTTCAACACCCATCAGCACATAACACGTTTCTCGACGCTTCGTATCCCAGTGATAGAAGAGCAATGAGGTAATAACCCCACTCCAAGCGAGTAATGTACACTGTCACGTGCGAACTTTCAAGCATATTAAAGATTCAAAAAAAGAGATATCCATTCGCACATGAATTTCTTAGAATACGTAGCCTTGCCGTGTAATGAATATACACGGAATGTGAATACTGGTTGACAGGAGGATGTGAAGATGAAATCGAAGCGTCTTGGTTCTAAAGACGTATTCAATCTGGAAAAGCAGATCAAAATGCTCGAAACGCCCTTCGGCGAAGTCTGCCGCTTGCTCGGAGAGGACGAAACGAACCCCGAAGGTTTCCTGGAAGTTGAGGACTGTGTCTTTTTATTCGACCCGGAAAGGGATTACGTATTTACCGGTGCGGTTATCATAAGTGACGCCTACGGTTTTTTCGGGATTCATGTGGGAATGAATTGGATGAAGGCGGCCGCTAAGCTGGAATCCCAGGGCTTCGTGCAGGCCGAGGATCTCGAACGCTTCACTAAACCGGGTTCCGAGGTCGGTGTGAGTGTCTATTTATATCCCGACGATTGTCCCGATGCATCGCTATCGACGGTCAAGGATTATTCTCTTTGTGCCCGATACGGTCAGAGTGTATAACGAATCGCACGTATTATCTGCCCGTATATCCGGTGATATAGACCGTTGCCGTGCCGTACCAGGAGCGGCCCGAAATGAGTTTCCCGACCACGGTCAATGTAATCTCGCCTCTGTTGGAGATCGCCTCCACCAAATCGTTTTTATCGAACAGGGCAATCACTTTTGCCGTTGTCGCATTTCCGAGGATCAATTGGCGTTTGGCGCTGATCCTGCACGGATTGAGGGTGGGCAGCACGTCTTTGATGTCGTCTTTTCCGATCCCCGGCGGCAATATCGCCGTCGCCTGAATGTTGTAGGACGGCCCAGTGTCCCTGATAATGGCGGGTAGAATACTGAATGTTGGTGCTTCCAACGGGCTTTCGCCGACCAGCACGTCCACGCTCGTCGTCGTCGGCAAGGTTTCGTCGCTGTCGATCGTGAACAGGTTCGTAATCGTCGTTGACAGGGCCGTTCCCTGATTAACCCGGGTGACGATCCCCAGATCGTCGGCGTATCCCGGCTGTAAAGAAGGATAGGACCATGTGTAGGTGTGGGCTTTGGGATCGTACCATCCAAAGTCTCCGTCCCCGGTCGCCGACTCGAACTGAATCTCTTTCGGCAGTGTATCAACGATAAAGACGTTCGTGACGGGAATATCGTTGTTGTTCTCGAAATGAATCTTATAACTGTACGTTTCGTTCACATCGACCCATTCGGTTTCGCCGATGACGCCGCCGATGACCACGGTGCTCAGGTTCAGGGATTGATAGTACGTCATGGCGTCGACACTTACCGTCGTCGGGCGCGTTTGATCGCTGTCGATCGTGATGGAATTGGAAATAATGGCCGCCGGGGGTGCATTTTTATCCACCTGAACGACGATATCCAGGGATATCGGCGTTGAGCTCGGTTCCAGCGAAGCGTAGGTCCATGTATACGTGTGCGTTTTACCGTCGTACCGGCCCGTGACACCATGATTGTCGGCCCGTGCCCGAACAAAGCTGACGCTTGACGGAAGCGTGTCCACAATAGATACGTTGGTCACCGCGGAATCATTGTCCCTGTTATAGAATTGAATCGTGTAGGTCATCTCTTCCTTTGGCCCCACCCGTTTGATCTCGCCGTCGACGCTTCCGTCGATGGTCGCGCTGAGCCCGAGGGATTGGAAATAGGTGATCGTATTGACGCGGGCTGTAGCCGGCGGCGTTTCATTGCTGCGAATCATGGCGGCATTGGTAATCATCGTTCCCGGCGCCGTATTCGGATTCACGTGGGCGACGATTCCGAGCGAAACGGTTTCCTGCGGTTTCAACAAGGGATAGGCCCAGGTATACGTATGTTCGACGGGATCGTATGTTCCGCTGGCCGCGCCGTCATCCGCCCGGACGAAGGTGACTTCGTCCGGAAGAAAATCAACGATGGTAATGCCCGTTGCGGTGAAATCGTTTCCATTATTATCGAAAGTGATCGTATAAGCAATCGGCTCGTTTGGGTCGATCCCGTTGATTTGATCGTCGGTTTGATTGGAAATGCGCTTCGTGAGGTTAAGAGCGTTGTTTGTGCTTTTAATGCGAACCGTTTTTGTCGTCGGTCCTATTTCCCGGCTGCTGATCGTCACGGCGTTCATAATCTCCGTGTTGGCCTGGATGTCTTTGCTGACTTTCGCGTTCAGTTCGAGAGTGGTGGATGATCCGGGGGGCAGAAACGAATACGACCACTCGTACGTGTGCGTTTTGGAATCGTATTGGCCGTGGCCTTCGCCGTTATCGGCGGCGATGAAGGCCAGAGTGCTCGGAAGCGTGTCGATAATCGAAACCTCGTTGATGGGATAGGCGTTGTTGTTCTCGAAGTGAATGGCATAGGTTAAAATGCCGCCGGCGCCCACCATGGGATTGCCCTCGTCGTCTAAAACGTCGGTCGTGCCGGCGACAATCGTTTTGCTCAGATTAAACGGATCGTAAGCCACGTCCCCGTCCGGGATAGCCAGACCGGTCGGATTGCCGATGGCCGAGACGACATCGATTTGATCGAGAGCCGAGTCGAAAACGAGAAGATGGTCCCCGCCGGACTGGTTGTCTCTTCCGGTGCTGAGATAGACCAGGCTGGACTCGGGGTCCACTCCGAGCCCCATCACGCCGGCGTCCGGCTCCACCTGGACCTCCCGTTTGGTCCCCGTTGCAAGGTGGTATTGTGTAAGATAGGTGTTGTCTGCGTATCCTCCGCCGGTATAAACGAACTCGTTCTCGACATCGATAGCAATGCTGATGGCGATGCGAGTCAACTCGATGCTCTCCGTCAATGTCCAGCTTGCTGTGTCGTAAACGGTGAGGGTGTCACTGGCGTTCGCCACGTAGAGCCGGTCGTTGACGTGATCCAGCGCGATCCCATAGGCAGAGGCTCTTTTCAGCCTGAACGGAGAATACAGCACGGGCGTGAGTGTCAGGTTCTCCGGTTCCCACTCGAAGACGTACAGGTTCTTCGTGCCGACTTCCGCACAGTACAAGCGTTTCATCTTAGGATCGTACACAATCCCGGCCAGGTCCACGCCTTCCGGAACGGCCTCGATCGTGCCGGTGTTTGTCATCATTCGGGCGTCCACAATATGAACCTCATTCGAGCGGTCGTAGGTGATGAACAGATAACCGGCTTGCGAATCAATGGCCATTCCGATAGCCCCGAGCATTGTGTGGGGGATGTCGCATTGCGTTTGGAACGTGAGCGTCCCATCGCTTCCAATATCATAGGCATGGACGGGTTGCGTGGAATCGGTGAGATGGCCTTTATCGGCGATGATGTAGAGGGACTTGGCGATTGTCGTATCCGCGAGGATCACCGTTAACGTACATATCGCCAGAGCCCTTGAGAGCATGTGTGTTTTTGAAGAATGGGTTAATGTCTTGCATATCATGATTGAGTTCTCGCCAAAACTGTCAAAATGTCGCTTCCTTCCTACTGCAGTTACCTGCATTTTTGCCTTCCCACCCAACTTGGACCGCGGGCGCAAAGCGGCTTGAGACCTGGAGGATGATAATTTGTGAGAGAATAGACCGATTTTCATCACACCTCCATATGCCACGTCTTTCAGCATATACAATCCACGTATCCCTGTCAAGAGTTAAAGTGCCATTAAACTGCGGAAATGTAACGATATTAACACTTCTAAGGGCGGATTATCGGAATTATGGATGATATGTCCTTCGCCACGTGTATCGGATGGTCGTTTTTCCGGTTATCGTCGGTTCCTATTGTATCGAATATTCCGATTCTGCGGATCAGGATAATTGATCTAAAGTACCTCCCCGAATGTGTCGATCTTCCAAGATGGGATGGGCTGTTCCAGGAGTACGGATTATGAGAAAAATGGATAATGGAAGACGAGAGCCACGGTTACGCTATCAGTGGACGGTCTTGTTTGCGGAAAACTCCAAGCAACCGGTCTCTGAAGGACTGATGGTGGATATTTCCAGCGGGGGCCTGGCATTCCGATGCAATGCCGGCGAAAATTGCCCGCGTATCGGGCAGACATTGGTCACCCATTTCAGCATTCCAAGTTCTGAAGTGTATGACTCCTCGTCGATGATGAGTTTCACTCGTACCGGCCGTGTCCTTCGGGTTGAGACGATCAATCCGTTCCTGCGCAATGTGGCCGTTCAATTTGACGAGCCGCTTCCTGTAAAACCGGCTGAAAAATCCAAATCCGAAAGCAACACGCCAAGCGCCCCCAAACAGTCTCCCTTATAGGCGACGTGTCAATCTACGGCAAGTCCAGTTCCGCAACCGGCGTGAAGTGCCGATGCCACTTGTACTGACAGGTGTTCTCCAGCGCAATGCGCTGCACGTGCGTACCCTTGAACAGAATATTGATGCCTCTTCCGTGGCGTTCGAGGAGGATGCGCGTCAGTGCGTTGGGACTCATCCGATAGGGGGCGCCGGGGATTCCGGAGCCTTTCAGGTCGAGGAACTGGTTTGTTTCGGCAACGTCGTCATTGTCCGGCCACGTGTCCACCCAGCCCCCGTCCGAGATCAGGGGGCTATCCCCGCGGGCGTCATCGAACTTGAAGTAATAGTTCCGGACCCGTGACGCGGCGTAGGCTGATTTGCGTTCGGCGCTGAGGTTCTGCATCCAGCCGTTCAGTGCATAGCTTCCTTCGTGAACCTCTTCCCGTCCCTGCGACCCCGACTGCGAGCGCCATCGCCAGGCCGAGTCGTGGGATCCGTACAAAGGCGACGTGTCTTGATAGGTATTGCGCCATATATTGGCCGCGGGACACCTCAAAATCTTCAGGACGCCGCTCCGGGTATCGCCCTGGCCCCTGGCGAAATCCTTGGCGCTGAAATACGGACCCAGTTGATAGAACCAGAACCCGCCGCCGGCCCACTGGGCCGCAGGGTAATATTCGATATTGTAGCCGTCGTTGTCGCTGGCGTATTGGTCCCAGGCCAGGCCGAATTGTCGGAGCTGGGCGGCGCAGGCCGCCATTTGGGCCTGTCCCTTGGCCCTGCGCAGGGCGGGCATCAAGATCGCCAGCAGCAAGGCGATCACGGCAATAACGACCAAAAGCTCAATTAAGGTGAAACCGCTTTGTTTTCGCATGATGCTTGCCCTTTTTTTCAAAGGGATGTAATATGTTCCATAGGTAATGCTTCCTGGTATGATTATAGCACGATCGATAGCGATAATGCAAGGGATTCCTGATAAACTCGGTGTGATAATGTGCAGTCGCCACCCGACCTGTTTTTGTTTGCATCTAAAAGGCGGAGAGAAAAAGAGACTTCTATGAAAATTCACCTTTTACCTATCGTCGTTATCCTACTTGCTGTTCCGTGCAGGGGAATTGAGGTGTATTCGGAAAACCCGTTTTATTGGTCTCGTGACGGAAAGCCCACCCTCCTCCTGGGCGGCTCGGGTGACGACAACCTATTCCAGTGGGCCGGCGCCGAGTTCGGGGACAGGCTTACGAAACATCTCGATGTGCTCGTGTCGGTCGGCGGCAATTACGTGCGCAATACGATGAGTTCGCGGTACGACGCCGTCAACGGGTACAACGACGCCCATATGGCGTATCCTTTCAAGAAACTCGACTCGGGCAAGTACGACCTGGATCAGTGGAATCCCGATTACTGGCAACGCCTGGATACATTTCTGACGGAAACCCGGAAACGCGGGATCATTGTCCAGCTCGAACTCTGGGATCTCTATGCAATACTCGGTAAGGGACCGTGGTCGAAACAACCCTGGAATCCGAAGAACAATATCAATTATACCTATGAAGACACAATCCTGGGGCGAAGGATAAAAGGGAGCGTCAATCCGCCGTTTTTCGATGCGCCGGTATCCGGCGGGGCGGACTCGATATTAAAGCGATATCAGGATCGGTACGTGCGCCGGATTCTTGAAACGACGTTGCCCTACGATCACGTCCTGTATCAGATCGATAACGAAAGTCCCCTGAGTTTCGAGATCAGCGATTATTGGGCGGCATTTGTTCACAAAGAAGCCGCGGCTCGCGGGAAAAAGGTCTATTTATGCGATAGCCGTCGCTTCCGCTCGCCGAGTCCCTATGTGACGGAGGAATTCTGTGACTGGAAGAATCCCGACGTCCATCACCCGATCCTGCATCCGGACTTATATAACTTTTGCGATCTCGCCCAAAACGGCGGCAACATCGGGCAGACCCATTATGATAATCTCATCTGGTACCGAGCGCGTCTGCTCGAACACTCACCCCGGCCGATCAATCACGTCAAAATCTACAAGTTCATCTGGCCGACCGGGACGAGTTGGCACGCGCGCCTGGAGCCTGATGAAACCACCCACGCGACTCAGCGATTCTGGCGGACGATCTTCGGCGGGGCGGCCGGCGCCCGGCATCATCGCAACAAAGGGAACTGGGGGCTTGGCCTGGAAACTCGGGGACAGGCGGATATCAAGAGCATGAGAATGCTGACGGATGCGATGAACATCTTTACGATGGTACCCGACAACCGTTTGCTGACCGGGCGCGCCGAGAACGAAGCCTACGCGATGTTTGAAACGGGTAAGCAGTATGCGGTTTACTTTACCGGGGAGGCCGACCGTTCCGTACGGATCGATTTGGGGCAAGCCGGGAAACTCCTGACTACCCGGTGGCTTGATATCGAGCGTAGTAAATGGGGAAAACAAACCGTAATTGACAAGGGTGACTTCCACACCCTGACAACGCCCGGACCCGGACAGTGGGCGGTTTTGATAAAAAAGATAGAAAGCAACACCGCACCGGCGAATCCGAACGCCTCGGCCGCTGCACGAGCGGTTCTGGAGTACTTCTATGCTCTTCCAAACCGCTCAGATAAGCGAATTGTCTCCGGTCAGTTCCTCGATCACGGCACGCACGCCAATCTCGATGAGGTGACCCAGGTGCATCGCATGACCGGTCGCTGGGTGGGGATGATCGGCGGCGATTACTATGGCAAAGGCCTCGGTCATACTGCTTCTACATTCTTTAACGACCCGGAGTGGAAGTGGGATGCGGATTGGAAAGTGACGAATCCGATTTTTATCGACTATTGGAAGAAGGGCGGGCTGGTCACGCTCTGCCTTCACGCATTGAATCCACAGACGGGGAACAGTTCCTGGATGCGCAAGCATGGCGACACCATCAACCTCATGGATATCATCACACCAGGCCGGCCCGGATACGACGTTTGGATGCGGCAGCTCGAACTCATCGCCCGGGGCCTGCAGGAGCTCGAGGAGGAGGGCGTGGTCGTCCTGTTCCGGCCGTTCCACGAAATGAATGGGAAATGGTTCTGGTGGGGATCGACAAATTCGCCGGACGACTTCGTCGCGCTCTGGCGCCATATGTTCGACTTCATGACGAAGACAAAAGGACTCGATAATTTGCTTTGGGTGTATTCCCCGGGGGCGTCGTCGGGCGACTACCTGGATTTCTATCCGGGCGACTCCTATGTCGATATGGTGGGCCTCGATAGTTATCGTCGAACACTTCCTGAAATTCGGGACCGTGGATATACGGCGCTTACCGCATTGGGCAAACCCTTCGGACTGACAGAACTTGGCCCTGACAAGCTGTCGAACTGGGATGCTGATCCACGCACGGATTACGACTATGGAGCCTTTGCTGAGGATTTAGTGCAACATTTGCCTTTATGCACGTTCTTCAATGTGTGGCACCAATATTACGGTCTTCATTTTCAGAAAAACGCAACGCAATGCCTGAACCACCCGTGGGTTGTCAATCGCAAGGACTTGCCGTCTTTCGGACAGTAAGCCGAGAGGGTAATGCAACGTCGCGGCACCAAATGAGGATTTTATTGAGCTTTCTTCGTCGCTTTGATGACCTGTCTGGCTCGGGGATGCAGTTCGCTCAACGCAGGATCGGCCAGGATCTTCTCCGCTCCGCTTAGCGCGGCGGCGGGATTTGTTTTTGCGAGCTTTTCCACTAAAGCGATCGCCGCCAAGGATGCTTCGGTTTTGACAGAAGATTGTTCCAACGCTCTGAGAGCCATGTGCAAGGCTTCCGAATGTACGACGTCGGCCAATGTGGAAAGGATGAGCTTTTTCTCAGGGACGCTGGCGGCTTCGTTCATCGCCTGCCGACAGAGACTTGTTGCACTTTCGGCCGGGATATCTGTTGTTTTGCACAACCGGCTGCAACCGCGAAGGGCGAGCATGCGATGCGCCTTATTCTCCGTCGTCTTATAGATGTCCAATAGTAGCGAGGCGGCGGCGGCTTCCGGATAATCGGCCAGCAAGCGCACCGCACAATCCTGTACCTGGGCGTTTCGATCTTTAGACGCGGCCTGCAAATATGTCAAAGTGTCCTCACCCGGCGCTGCGGCCAGAGCCGGCATTAAACGGCACTTCTCGACAGGAGAACGGGTCTTTTCAAGTCGGTCCAGGATTAACTCACCGACGTATTTTTCAGATCCATCTCTCCGCGTAATTGCAATGATCGCACGGACCACTTCTTCTGCGACGGTTTCGTCGGAATTTTTAAGCACGATATCGATGAGGTCTGGTACACGCTGATGATTATCCAGCGTCCCAAGCGCCCGAAGCGCCGCTTTGGCGACAGCCGGGTCTCTATCAAATGTATAACCATATAATGCTTCCACAGCGGGGTGATATCGGCGGTCCCTAATCAAATTAATAAAAAGGCTCCTGACCGGCCCGTCAGCACTATTGAGTGCTACAACGATGGTACTATCGACTTCGTCTGCGGACATTCGACGCAAGCAAGAAAGTATCGTATCCTCCTCCCGCTTTGTCGGATTTTTTCTCAAAGCGACGCACATTGTACAAGCATCTGAGTCATTGCCAATATCGGCCAGTACATTATAAGCAGCTATTCGAACATTAGCATCCTTACTTCTCATCGCCATGCCGACAGCTTCCGCCACGAATGGATCCTCTCTGCGCCCGAGAGCTTCAATGAGTAGAATTTGTGTATTGCTATCCGCCGTCTCGATGGCTGAAATGAGCCTTCGGGTGACTGCCGGACCTTCGAGTAGGTGGCTGTTTGCAATGCCCGCCGCACGAAGCATTGGATTGTCCTGTTCGAGAGCGGCAGTCAATAACTGAACCGCCTTGGTGTGGCCCGTACTCAGGGCCGATACCAATGCTGACCGGCGTACGAGCAGAGGTTCGGAAGCATCGAAAAGCGTCTCATAGATCGCCATCGCATCGTCTATCCGATTCGTGCGAGTATAGGATTCGGCGCCTCTTAGCCACGCCCGCGTGAGAATGACACGCGCCTTCCCGGAGGCGATTGTCCGAGCTTTCGCAATGGCTTCGATACCCTCTACCGTGCCGATGGTCCCGAGTGAAATAGCGGCGGCCTCGGCGACGTCGGCGTTCCCGGATTTTAGCAAGTCGATGAGCGGGTGGACACAGGCGGTATCTTTTCTATCGCCGAGAATATTGAGGATGCGAATCTTTGTCCGGTCGTCCACACGGTTGAGGGCTTCGCGCAACGCCCGGCTGGCGCTATCGGAAGGATGGGTGCGAAGCGCATAACAGGCCATCTCGGCGGTGTCTTTGTCCAAAAGCATTTTCTCCAGCACCGGAACGGATGACTCGGTCGCGATGATCCAAAGTTGTTGGCAAATGTATTGCTTGGCGCGTACCGTCGCATCGGATTCGAGCAGGGCGATCATGTGCCGCTCGGTCACAGGGCGAAGCTTGGGTTTATCCTGGACGAATCGGATGATGTTCTCGATAGTGTGAATCGCTGCGGGATCGTCGGCATAGTCGTACGTCCGAAACTGCTCGATAACATTTTCGATTTCATCGGCAGTAAAGGATCTCGACAACGCCGGCAATGCGACACAGACGCATGTCAAAGCAATCGCAAGTGCATGTTGAATCGAATGTGCATTTTTCATTTTCTGTCCTTATTGAGAGCTTGCGATTACAATCGCCACGGCGGGCGCATCGAACGGGATATCATCCGGTTCGCGTCGGCATCGTCGAAGCGCTCGGTTTTCGGGTCCCAGGTTAGCTCCTTGCCCAGCCGCAAACAGATATTCGAGATATGTCCGATGGTCGTAGCGCGATGCGATTTTTCCGGAGAGCAGACGGTTTCCTGGCGCGTTCGGATGCATCGCAAGAAATTCTCGATATGCCCACCCGGATTCGCCCAGCTTTTGGCCGAAATGCCCCTTAGCTTCAGAATGCTTTTCGGTTCGGCGGTCACAACGTTGGTTTCATCATCGACCTGGATCCAGCCCTCGTCGCCGATAAACCGGATGAAACGATCGACGAAACGATTGCGCGATAGAAGGATCAGTTTTCGACCGTCGGCGTAGGTGCATGTCACTTCAGCGGTCTTGGGAACGTCGTAGAAGTTGCCGGGCAGGAATTCGGCGGTCCCTCGGTAATGCACCGGCCCGGTGTCGTCGGTGTCCAGCCCCCACTGGGCGATGTCGGTGTAATGGCACCCCATGGCGATGATCGTGCCGCCGCCGGTGTCCCAGAAGTAATTCCAGCCGTAGAATCGCGCGGGCACGAACGGGTGCCAGGGTGTGGGACCGAGCCACATATCGTAATTGACGCCGTCCGGCACGGGCGCGGGGCCCTGGGGTTTGATGATGGGATTTTCCCAGTTCTGCGCGATGACCGTGTGGACCTTGCCGATCAGGCCGCCCTGGGCGACTTCGGTCTGGAAGCGATACGAATCGACGCTTCGCCGCTGGTGGCCGCACTGATAGACCGTGCCGAACCGTTTCATGGTCTCCACGAGCGCCCGGCTCTCTTCGATGGTCAGCGACATGGGTTTCTCGGAATAGACGTCCTTGCCCGCCCGCGCCGCCATGATCGACGCGGTTGAATGCCAGCGATCTCCCGTGGCGATATAGACGGCATCGATCTCGTCTCTGCCCAGCAGTTCGCGAAAGTCCGCATAGGCCGTGCAATCCTCGTTGCCGTAAAACTCATCCACCTGCTTTTTGCCCGCAAGCAGACGATCGCGTCTCACGTCGCTAACCGCCACGAACTGCACCTCCCTGTACGGCAGAAAGTGCGGCATGACCCGGCTGCACCGCCCGCCATGACCGATCGTCGCGAGCACGAGCCGTTCGGAGGCCGCCACCGATCCGCTTTTGCCGAGGGCCGTTCCATACACGAAAAAAGGAACCGCCGCCGACCCAACCGCGCGTTTGACAAACGCCCGGCGAGAAATCTTCGTATTCATCATGTAAACCTTTTCATAACGTTCTTCTTTACCATGGGAAAATACTTCATTTCTATATGGGCGATAAATCCTCGCCGTCCGGCGCACAATAGCGCCAGGAATCTTCTCGATGGACGGTCTGGACCTGGCCGTCCAGGAATACGGCATTTACCACACCGTCCTCCATATCTCCCCGCCGGGCCAGGTGAAACGTCCCGAAACTGTCCCACTGCTCATAAACACAGCACGCGGTGTCGTTGAAGGCATACTTGTTGTAGGGCGAGGTAATCCAGAGGTTTTCTTCGCCGAAGAAAAAAATCTCGGAATGATGTCTCATGCTGGTAATCTTCTTTTCGGTGAGATACGAATTCATGGAGTAATTGTAATTCGGTACAACGGGCACGCCCTCGACGTGTTCCGGATGACGCGTGCCGAACATTTTGGCGATTCGGGGGAAGGCCGGGCAAATATGAATATCTTTGCCCTTCAGATAGGGCCAAAACGGCCCGGCGTACTCGGGGTGCTTTTCGAGGTCCCAGTCGGGATTGTGCCACCGGCAATATCGGTGAGGCTCGTTGCGATAGGTTCGCTGACTGTAAAAACTCGTCCAGGCGTTGGGCATCACGCTATCGTTGTCATCCGCGTACATGAACGCCATCAGGCCGTAGGATTTCAGGTTGGCTTTGCAGCCCATAAATTTTGCCTGCTTTCTGGCGCGATTTAAGGACGGAACCAGGATAGCTATAAGAACCGCGATGATGGCGATCACAACCAAAAGCTCTATCAAGGTGAATCCCCTGGGATTGTGGCTGAGCATATTACATAATCCTCCAAATGGAATCAATAGCCATCGAAGCTTTCATCCTTTACATTATTCTTATTGAACATTATTTTCAGGCCCGTTACAAGTGATTTATCAAACCAGCTCACATGCCTATCACAAGCGGAAATATCCTGTTCAGCCCCGTAATCGAGACCTCGCAGTATTGTCGGGCCTTGACTTTGCGAGGTGTTTTATGTATTTCTACGTTCATTTCGATTTTCAAAGTACAACTGACTCGGCCAATGGACATCGCATCCAGCCATAAGAGCTTACCGCTTATCGAAGCAATAAAGGGACAAGCCGAATGCGTATGGTGAGAATTTTTTTGTATGTCGTGTTTCTTGAATTGAGTGCTGGTGTTGGTGTTGGGCAGGGTGATCCTGTTTTCAAACCGATCCCGATCAATGTGGCCGAGGCGATTATCGAGCCGTTCTGGGCGCCGGGGCTGAGCGGATTCGATCAATGGACGGTCAGCCCGGGCGACGATTGGGGACTTCAGGTCCGGCAAAACTGGGCTGCGGTTGCTTTCGAGTGGGCCTCAAAGCCCACCCAGGGTCCGGCCCTGCGAATGGTTCGAGACTTCAACGTCGACTGCTCGGATTACGACCGCTTGCTCGTACGTCTAACGACACCGAAGCAATCCACGTTCAGAATCACGGCGGTGACCGACTCGGGAGAACGTATCTATACCTCAGAGCCGGCGTTACAGAATGCTGCGGAGCACAGCCTTGATTTGCGTGGAGCCAGGCTTATCAAGAGACTTATCCTCGAAGTCGAGACCCGTGCGGCAGGGCCCGGCACCGGGTGGTTTCATTGGATCGGCCTGCAAAATACGGTTCGGATGAATCGCTACACAACGCTTTGGGATTTCTCGCATATCCAATGGGACAAGCATATTAAGCCGGTGGATCAGATTACCCGGTTTGAGCCCCGGTACGGTATCTTTCTAAACACCGATGAGCTGGCGGAGTTCCGCCGACAACACGAACAGGCCGTTAAAGAGAACGGGCAATCGCGATATTCTCAGCAGGCGGCGGCCGCTCGCGATCTGCATCCGGAAAAAGGAATTCACGAGTTTGTCAACAGCGGCGGTCGCAACAGAAGCCACGGTCGTGTGCGCGATCAATTTCAGGCTCGTCTGGAGGGCAATCCGGATGTGGCGACCGCCGGCCTTGTGGTTCGGGATGCCGAAGCGCTTCGTATGGCGGCCCGATACGCTTTATCGATGGCCCTCAGTGAGCACTGGGATACTGGTTTTATGTCTCATCTTCCCGCCGGCCCCTGGGAGGATCGGGCCTTTCGTCGTTCGTACACCGCCGAGGACATCGCCATGATCCTGGACCTCGCCGGCGAGGCGCTCACGGAGACGGGACGCCGTTATCTCATGCGCCGCCTGGCGGAAGAAGGGATCGGACCGATCAACTATGTCACCTGGCGGCATGAATACATTTTTCACTGCAATCAATTAGCCTACTTCAACACGGGACGCATGTATGCGTATTTGGTGCTCGAACGCGAGTGGCCCCGCGTCAAGCCCTATACCGACCTGGCCTATCGGGATGCCGTGAACAATCTAGAGCATGTCATCCAGCCGGACGGCGGGACGCTCGAAGGGCCGGGCTATTTCAATCCCATCGTTCGCGAGAACTACAAGGCCATGAAGTATTACGCGCGATCCCGAAACCGGAATGTTACGGAGTTGGTTCCTGAGATTTTGAAATCCACGGCGAATTATGCAGCGGCCGTCGCCTCCATCACGGCCGAGGACGCCATCCCGATCTGTGATTCCGGTTCTTCTTTTCGCCGTGACACCTTGGAAATTTTATCCGAACTCATGCCCGATAGCTATTGGACCACAATGTACGACAAATTACTGTTGCGCGGAGGACAACCGCCGTTAGCACAAACCGGCCCGGCGCTGCCTTCTTTTATCTCACTGCCGGATACGGGATATATCGCCTCCACTCGATCATTGGACGGCCGGCAGGTTAAGCTTTTCATCATGGGACACCAGGCCGGGGCGGATCATACGCACGAAGACAAAGGAAGCTTTGTCCTGGAATTTGCAGGCCAGGCCTTCGCCCTGGATTTGGGGATATGTGATTACGACGATCCCATTCACGCGGTTTACAAACACTGCCAACGTCACAACATGCTCGTACCGGTCGGCATGCCGGAGCGGGCGCATTCGCAGCGGCCGCTGCTTGTCGATGTGAAACCTGTCGGTCACGGGGACGAGAAATCGTTTCACGCCCGCATCGATGCGACGCCGGGCTGGGACCGATACTACCGCAAATGGATACGCGACTGGGATTCACCTTCGCCCGGTACGTTGGTCATCCGGGACGAGTATATTTTGGCACGGGGCAGCGCCGTCGAGTTTTATTGGCAGACAAAACTACCTGTCCGGCAGCGTGACAAAACCCTTATTATCGAAGGACAGCAGGGGAGGGTTACGTTAGAGGCACCGACGGATTGCACCGTTCGCATTGATCGATTGCCCTTGGCTGAAGGGCAGGAACATAATCGGATTGCCTTTCGCAAAGCCGGATCGCAAGGTGTTCTGGAAGTCACCGTTCGTTTAAGTGCGGATCCTGTTGCTGAATAGAATTAGTTGACGTCTAAGGTTCTGAATAGGGGATTCAATATGAAACGCTATGTATTGACATTACTTATCATTTCCGTCGCGATCGCAAATGCACTATTCGCGCGGGACGTCGTTCTTTCCACCGGCGATCCCTCCCAGGTGGGGATGGATGCAGCCATTCTCAAAGCGGCCGTCCATATGTATGAGACGGCCGTGGCGAAGGACCAGATTCGCGGGGCCGTACTACTGGTGGCGCGTGACGGGAAAGTCATATTGCATGAGGCGGTAGGCTGGAAAGACAAAGAGAACGGCGCTCCCATTGAGAAGGATACTATGTTCAGAATGGCCTCGAATACCAAGCCCGTCGTCGCTACGGGTATAAGTATTCTGGTCGAGGAGGGGAAGCTAAGCTACAACGATTTCGTTCGCAAGCATATTACGGCTTTCGATAACTACCGTTCGGGCGCCATTGAAATTCATCACTTGCTCAACCACACCAGCGGCTTTCGCATCAAAGAGATTTTCCTCAACCCCCTGATCGAGAGATCGTCCGTGCATCCGCATGCGCCGAACCTTCAGATCGAAGTGGAGCGATTCGGACACATCGGCGTCGAGGAGCCGCCCGGAACGACGTACAGTTACAGCAATCCGGGATACAACACGCTGGGCGCTCTTGTTGAGGTTGCATCCGGCAAGCCTCTGGAGGTCTTCTTGACGGATCATATCTACAAGCCGCTCGGCATGGTGGATAGCTATCACCACGAGGTCCCCGGCAAACTGGAAGGTAAACTCCATCGCATGTCGGTCGTGTATCGTGAGAAAAAGGATGCCGAGTGGGACGTCAAGTGGAAGCCAGGCGATCCACCGCAATATCCGTTCGTGCGGGCGTCGGGCGGGATGATTTCGACGGCGATGGATTATGCGATTTTCTGCCAGATGTTTCTTAACGGAGGGATCTACAACGGAAAGCGTATCCTGAAGGAAGAGACCGCCCGGCTGATGACGTCGGCACGGACCGCCTCGATATACACGCCCGAAGAACGCGTGAGGCGTGACAATTACTACGGGTACGGCTGGAACGTGGATAGAGAGGGCGTCTTCTCTCACGGCGGCTCAGACGGCACAAAGGCGTGGGTTGATCCCGCCACGAATCTGATCGTGCTCGTCTTTACGCAGTGTCCCGGCAAACGCAATGGAAGTCTCAACACTCGTTTCCTGAAACTGGTCCAGGCCTCTATTGATCAACTTGAGAACAACTCATGAGCGAAACCAGCGTCCTTTTGAAAGCATACTACGAAGCCCTTTATGACCGGCTGGAAGCTCGCAAGGAGCCTATCATAGGGAGAATCGATGCATTGCTGTGCGAAGAAGCGGCGCTTCGTGGATTTGAGGATTTCGATCGGGAAAAACACGCCGCATATCGGGATGCGTGCATGGCATTCGTAGAGGAGCGCATCGAGCTCTATCATCCGTTTGGAATTCAATATGTCTTCGACCGGAGCCGGGCTAAAGACGCCTTTGAATTGGAGATGCAGTTGAATTGGTACGACAGCCGGGCCGAATTTGAGGCGTTAGTGCAAGCCGCTCGCGACAGAACGGAGCCGGATGTCACGCCGGAGAAGTTGCGCCGGTTAGCCGAAGAGCTCATCGAGCACGTCGGAGCCTTTCCGGATCGGAGCATTATCTCGGCGTATGAAGCTAAGCCGGGTCTGAACAAGCTGCCGGACTATATCGTCGCCCGCGCGATCGAAGAGGCCCTCGTTTGAAACCGGTGTTCCGGCCTTACGGATTTCTCAATTTCCACCTTGTGACGGCGTCTGATTTGAGCTATGCTTGTTTTTCGTACATGGCAAACGACGACATACGACCAATGAAAGGAGATTGCTTATGAACCGTTTCACACGCCGACGTTTTATGAAGGGGTCCCTCGCCGCCGGCGCCGGGTTGGCGATGGCCAAACCGTTTTCCCGCGCCCGCGGGGCTAATGACGCCGTTCGAGCGGCGGTCGTCGGTATCCGCGGCCGGGGCGGATCGCACATTCAGGCTTACGATGATATGGCCGGCGTCCGCATGGCCGCGTTATGCGATGTGGACAGCCAGGTCCTCGAGCGTCGCGCCAAGCCCTTCAAAGACGCCAACAAGCCGGTCGATACCTACGTGGACGTCCGCAAAATGCTGGAAGACAAGAGCATCGATACCGTCTCCATTGCGACCACCAACCACACGCATTCGTTGCTTACCATCTGGGCTTGCCAGGCGGGCAAGGACGTTTACGTCGAGAAGCCGTGCAGCCACAATATCTTCGAAGGCCGCAAGTGCGTCGAGGCCGCCAAGAAGTATCGACGAATCGTGCAGCACGGTACGCAGAGCCGCTCCAGTAGCGGTTGGGCCAAACAAGTGGCCGCCATCGCCAGCGGCAAATACGGCAAGCTGCTCGTCTCCAAGGCCTGGGCCTCGAAGAACGGGCGAGGACGCTGGAGCATCGGCTTCAAGCCGGTCAAAGCGCCGCCGGCGAATCTGGACTTCGACCTCTGGCTCGGCCCGGCCCTCGAGCAGCCGTACCATGAGAACATCGTCCACTACAACTGGCACTGGTTCTGGGACTTCGGCTGCGGAGAGATCGGCAACCAGGGCGTCCATCAGATGGACATCGCCCGCTGGGCCATCCCCGGCGGCGAGCTGCCCAACAGCGTCATCAGCATGGGCGGCCGCTGGGTGAACTCAACCGAAGGCTATGCCCCCTACACCGATCAGGCCCAGACGCCCAACTGCCAGTTAACCATCATGGACTTCGGCGGCCCGCTGCTCGTCTTCGAGGTCATCGGCCTGGTCGATCGAGCCGGCGTGGACGGCAAGAAGTACCCGAAGAAAGTCACCAACGAGTTCTACCTTGAGGAAGGCGTCATCAAAGGCGGAAAATTCTACCCCAAGGGCAGCAATACGGCCGAGCCGCTGGCGGACGTGAACGTCAAGATGGGGCCCGGCGACATCTTCGAGAACTTCATTCATTGTGTCCGCTCGCGCAAGGAGAGCGATCTCCACGCGAGCATCACCGAGGCGCATCCGTCCAGCGCCTGTTGCCACCTGGGCAACGTGTCCTACCAGCTCGGCCGTCAGGTCTCCGGCCGGACCCGGCCCGACGTGCTCGACAGGCACGAGCAAGTCGCCAAATCCTGGGAAACCATCCAGCAGACCGTCAGGGGCACGCTGGGCCTCGATATTCCCAGGAGCACCTATCAACTGGGCCCGATGCTGAAGTTCGATCCGAAGACCGAGACCTTCACGAACAACGAGCAGGCCAACCGGCTCCTCGCGCGCCCCTATCGCGGACCGTACGTCGTGCCGGAACAGGTCTAATGCTCTGACGAGCACCAATAGACGATTAACGAGGGACGATGGACGAATGTTTCATCGTCCCTTTTTCTATTTGACCCTCAGATTGGCTTTGTTTTTCGGAGCTTCCTACAGAGGATATTGATGTAATTTATTTCTATTTAGATGTTTACATTCATTTGTCCTTTCAAAAATTGGCTTTGTTTTGTAAAATAAGTTCATAGCAGCAAAGAAGAGTTATCAATGTCATTGCGAGGCCCGGAGGACCGTGGCAATCTCTTTAGGCCATGCGTTTGGAACCTCCTTTCCATTTGAAATTGGCTTTGTTTTTTAAATTCATTTTCGCAATACGCATCACGCAATACGCAAGACGAGTCCAATTGGCTTTGTTTTTTCAAAATCAGCCACGAATTCA
>CAYZAT010000011.1:0-26027 GCA_964476475.1 uncultured Pirellulales bacterium | reverse complement strand
CTCTATGTACTCTAAACGTTTTTTCAAGACTCTACTATATATCGATGAATATCCCCTGTACCGTGAAAAAAGAATACTATTGCCGCTCCTCCGTGAGTTGTAATATAGTGAACACTATCGGCAGAATCGTAACGCGCTATTATGGTAAAAAGCAAGAAAAAAGCGTAAAAAGGCGGTTTTAGGCGGGCAAGAGACGGACAGAACGGCTTCGATCCGCTCGTGTGTTTTTGGCATATCGTCGTATTTAAAAGGTCTGACTTTACTTTTTGTAGGTTTCTTTGGGGTCGTACACCTTTTTAGCGATAAGTTCCAGCTTATTATCGGTGCTTGGCTGCAGCGCCCGGTAGAAGCATGATTGATAACCGACGTGGCATTGACCGGCATCCACGGTCACTTTGAGAACCAGACAATCCTGGTCGCAATCGACAAGGATCTGTTCGACCCTTTGGAGATGACCGCTTTGCTGGCCTTTCTTCCACAATTCTGCTCGGGATCGGCTGTAATAGGTCGCATAACCCGATTGGACGGTTTCCTGTAAGGCCTGATGGTTCATAAAGGCGACCATGAGAATTTGGCCGGTCCGGGCATCCTGGGCAATGGCCGGTATTAATCCCTGCGTATCAAATTTTGGAATAAAATCCAAACCTTCTTCGATATCTTGATTGGCTGCCACCTGTGGTGTTCCTTCCATTCTTCTTTGGAGCCGAAGCTACTTTAATGTTGATAGGACCTTGTCAGCCCGCATTTTAACCGGTATCATCTGTGAAAACAAGTAATTTCGAGTTGGACGCGTTCAATGCCTGAGTTGGGAACTCGGAAAAGGAAATACGTCTTTTTGTGTCTGCGTATTGCCGTCGTGACGGGCGGCATTCTCTGGGCTGTATTCTGGATATCCCGCGAGCAACGATGGGCCAATTTAACGGCGGTCTTTCGCAAAATGAATATGTGGATTTTTGCCCTCACCCTGGGCATTTTCGTTCTTTGCCAGATCGTCATGGGCCTTCGCTGGTGGTTATTACTCAGGACCCAATCCATTTTTATTCGTCTTTGGGCCGCGGTGAAATTGTATTTTCTGGGGTGGTTTTACAATAATTTCATGCCCAGCTCCGTTGGCGGCGATCTGGTCCGGGCCTGGTATATCACCAAACACACTCACAAGCGCTTCGAGGCGGTTTTGAGCGTATTTGCCGACCGGGCGATAGGTTTGCTCAGCACCTTGAGCATCGCTGCCTTTTTCTATTCGTTTTTCTTTGTCGGTCGGGGTGAAAAGATTCGTCTCACCGGCAATCGCGATTCTCTGGCGTTTCTTACCCGGCATAAATCGGTCATTTTTTATGTTTTTCTGACGATGACGGTGGTCTTTTGTGTTCTTCTGATAAACCGTCGAACTCGGGCGAAAATTAGCAAAATCTGGTTTTCTGTTTCTCTACGGGGCCGTCTGGTTTTTGAAAAGCTGAAAAACACAATAGTCGTTTATTGCAGGAGGCCGTTGACGATCCTAATGGTCTTCGCCCTGACGGTCGGGTCGCAGATTATGGTGATCACCGGCTTCTGGATTCTCGGTGAGAATATGGGGATTGAGGCCGGTATCAGATACTACTATGTCTTCTTCACTCTGATGTGGGTTGTGGCCGCTTTGCCTGTCAGTATTGGAGGCGTTGTCGTCATGGAAGGGGGATTGGCCTATTTATTTGTCCATTATGCCGGAGTAGAACCTGAGGCGGCTCTGGCATTGGCGTTGTGTCAGCGTGTCGTCTGGATGGTCGCCTCAGTGCCGGGGGCGTGGGTTCATTTAATCGGCGCCCATTTACCCAAAGACTTTTTTGTTGACTCAGGTAAGTAAGTAACATAATCTATAACGTCCCGGATTTGGTGTAATCTGATAGGGGATTTGGCAAGGCAAAGATCCGTAAGCTATTTAGAAAAAAGGATTTGGTTCCAATACGATGAGTCTGACCAGACGCTTCAAGGGTTATTTTTTGCACGGATTGGCAGTGCTTTTGCCGAGCATTCTGACCATCTGGTTGTTCGTCTGGGGCTACGGATTCATCCAGACCAATATCAGCAAGCATATCAACCGAGGCCTCGTTCATGTGATCGCGATCGCCACCCAACGAAATGTCGAGATTTCCGATGGAGATATCAGGGCGTACCTTAAAGAAACGCGGGAGGAATTGAAAGAAAACCAGGAGGAACTGGAATTACAAGCGAGACGACAGGATATTAAAGGGAAGGTTAAGGTCTGGAAGCGGAAAAAGGCTCTTGAGAAAACCTGGGTGGACGGTCCCGGTTCCGTCGTGGGTTTTTTTATTGCCGTAGTGGGCGTCTGTGTTCTCGGTGCGCTGCTGGCGAGTTACGTCGGCAAAAGCCTTTGGCGGAGGGCGGAGAAGTTCATATTAAGTACGCCGTTGTTGAGACGCGTTTACCCTTATGTCAAGCAGATCACCGATTTTCTGCTTACGAATGAGGATCAGAAGAAGCTATTTTCCCGTGTTGTGGCAGTGGAATATCCCCGCAAAGGGATTTGGTCCGTCGGTTTGGTCACGGGATCGGGGCTTGAAAAGGTCGTTCATCATGTCAAGAGGGAGTTTGTGACGGTTCTGATCCCCACTTCCCCGACCCCCTTCACGGGTTTTGTCATCACTGTCCCCAAAAAGCAAACGATCGATTTGGATATGACGATCGAAGAGGCGTTACGATTTATTGTTAGCGGAGGTGTCATTACGCCGGGCGGCGACCATGCCGTTCCGGCCGGAGTGTTGCCCGATTCGGAATCGGAAAAGGACGAATAAAACGAACGGTTGAACAAGTCCTGGACATTAAATTAAGGAGAACGATCTTGCTTTTTACAATTAGCGGCAAACATATCGAAATAACGGAGGCGATCAGAGTGCATGCTGAGGAGAAGACGTCCAAGCTTCCTAAATACTACAACAGCATCAATCAGGTCGAAGTGATCGTCGATGGCGCCCAGGGAGCGAGCACGAGTGTTGAGATTATTGCCCGGGCCGAGCACAGCAAGGTTTTTGTGGGGACCGAAACGGGGGAGGACACTTATCGGTGTATTGACATGGCCGTTCATAAGCTGGAACGACAGTTGAGAAAAGCAAAGAGCAAAGAACGGGACAACAAGCACTCGGGAAGTCATTCGGTCAATCCCACAGACAGTACAGAGCCAACGTAGTTCGTGTTTTTCGACGAGTGGTTTTATTAACCGAATTCAGCGACGAATGGAAGGCATTGGATAGACAAGATGAGGTTGTCAGATTTTTGTTGTTTTGAGGCGATGGTCCCGGAGTTGCAGGCCGACGATCGTAACGGCGTGGTCGTCGAGTTAGTTTCGTTGCTCGAACAAGCCGGTAAACTCGGGAAGGCTGGAAGTACGGAAATTCAAAAGGAGATCATTAAGAGGGAAAAGGAGGCCAGTACCGGCATGGGCAAGGGGGTGGCCGTTCCCCACATCAAGCACAAATCGATAAAACATGTCGCGGCGGCGATCGGCCTCAGTCGCGACGGGATCGATTTTTCCGCGCTGGATAAACAGCCGGTTTATTCGGTGATTCTTTTGGTGAGCCCGCTAGATAATCCTGAGCAGCACCTGAAGGCGATGGAAAGCATTTTTAAACATCTGCAGAAGGAGAAGTTTCGTAACTTTCTTAGACAATGCCGCACGCCGGAGCAGATCACGGATCTGATTCAGGAGGCTGATGACGATCCTTCTTTGTAGTCCTACGGGTTCGTGAGGTGGACATTCAGATGTATGGTCGTGGATGTACATGACAGAGGAAGATACATTGGAGAATGACGTTGTTGAGGCGGAGCTTGAGATCCGAAATGAGCACGGACTTCATATGCGCCCTGCGATGCGGTTTGTTGAAATGGCCAGTCGATTTGAAAGTGATATCACCGTCAGTAGCGGCCAGACCGTCATCGACGGAAAGAGTATTATGCAGATCACGACGCTCGCGGCGACGTGCGGAACCAAGTTGACCATTAAAGCGGAGGGGCCGGATGCCCGGGAGGCCGTCGAAGCGCTACGCGAGCTTGTGGAAGCGGAAGATTTCGATGAGCCGATATCTTGAACAGGTTCGGTAGGATGTGCGATGCACATTCTACAAGATAAAGAGAACGAAACGATGGAAATTAAAAAAGGCATCGCTGTCTCGCCGGGTATTTCGATTGCGAAAGCGCTCCTCATCGATTCCGAAGATTATCGCATTCCGCGCCGTCAGATCAAGCCTTCGCAGCGCATGACGGAAATTCAGCGTGTCCGGAACGCGTTTAAAGATGCCGGGCACGAATTGACTCGGCTTGAGGCCGCACACGACCATGCAGAGGGAAGCAAGATCAAAGACATTTTCGCCGTGCATCTGCGATATCTGCGCGACCGGAGCCTGCGAAAAAGAGTGACGGACGTGGTCCAGTCGGATCTGGTAACCGCTGAATTTGCCGTATCGTCCGTGCTTCGAGACATTGCCGCACACTTCAAGAAGCAGAAGGACGTGTATATCAGTGAACGGGCCGCGGATATTTACGATATCGAAAGGCGTTTGCTTAAACAATTGCTCGGTCGAAAGCGTGAAGACGTCGGGCATTTGACAGAAGAAGTGGTGGTCGTCGCGCGGGAATTGAGCCCGACGCAGACCGCCGGCTTCAACAGGGAATTCGTCAAGGGGATCGCCAGCGACGCCGGGGGGCGGACCAGCCACGCCGCTATTATCGCCCGCTCGTTGGGTATTCCCGCGGTGGTGGCGCTGGAAGATCTGACCGAATATGTCCGTGGCGGAGATGCCGTTATCGTCGATGGCAATCGCGGCATCGTGATCGTTAACCCGGACGACCAGACGATTCGGCAGTATGAGGAGTATTCGAGGGAATTCATCCAGCTCGAACACAGGCTGGATACGATAAGACAAAAGCCCGCCGTCACACGCGACGGCGCCCGAGTGACCTTACTGGGTAATATCGAGTTCCCGGATGAGGCTGAGATCGTTCTGCAAAAGGGCGGTGACGGGATCGGCCTGTACCGGACGGAGTTTTTGTATCTCAACACGGACCGGGAGCCGACCGAGCAGGACCACTATGAGGCGTATGCCAAAACCGTTCGCGTTTTCGACAAGAAGCCCATCGTGATCAGAACGATGGATCTCGGGGCCGACAAATATACCCAGAGCAAACGTTTCGCGCCGGAGCCGAATCCGTTTTTGGGATTGCGGTCCATCCGCTTCTGCCTGCAAAACCTGAGCCTGTTTAAAAAGCAATTGCGTGCCATCTTACGCGTTTCGGTGCTCGGCGACGTCAAGATTATGTTCCCTCTGATCACCAATCGCCAGGAACTGATGCAGGCCAAGATGATCCTGCACGATGTCATGGAAGACCTCGATGAAGAGTCCATTCCGTATCACAGAGACATCGATGTGGGCATCATGATCGAAACCCCTTCGGCGGCGCTGACGGCGTTTTCACTCGCCCGCGACGTGGATTTTTTTAGTATCGGGACCAATGATCTGACGCAATATACGCTGGCCGTGGACCGGGGCAATGAATTGGTCTCCCCGCTCTATTCGACAGCGGACCCGGCGGTGCTCCGGCTGCTGAGAACCGTCATTCAGGATGCCCATAAAGCGCAAATCCATCTCAGCGTATGCGGCGAAGTCGCCTCGGAACCGGAGTACGTGATGCTTCTGCTGGGGCTCGGTGTTCGTACTTTATCGCTCACTTCACCGATGATCCCTGAGATCAAGCAGATGATCCGTTCGGTGACGACCAAGGATTGCAACGAAGTCGCCCGCAAAGTGCTGAGCATGGATTCCGAACGGCACATTTCCAGCTACCTCCGAAACGCCGCCAGAAAAATCCTCCCCGAGGCGTTTTAGGGCTGAGGCAACGATTTTAAGGTAGAACAGGCGTTACTCGATGGGTAAAAGTTATTAGGTGGTACCGAGGTATTGCTAAAGGATCGGCTCTATGAGGCCTCACGCATAAAGATCACGATCACTCTTTCGGATTCGCCAAGTCCACTTGCCGGCAGGACAGTATTGACCAGTCTCCAACCGTCTCTTCCTTCCGAGTTCAAGACATTCTCCAAATCCGGTGACACATCCTTTGTAAAAATGCCCTTCATCGGAAGCTTCACCACTTTATACTCGATTTTCTTCATGCTGAGTTCCCTTCATATCATCTATCCGTGAAGACAAGTGTATTTTTCGATTCGTAGTGGTTCTGTACTAACCAGAGCCTGAGAAAAGCCATCATCAATGTGTCCCCGTTGGTTACGGCCTCGTAGTGGTCGTGCATGTGGGATGCTTTGGGTAGTTGACAGTTATCATCGAGGAACAAGTCGAAACCTTTGCGTGCAAAACGATTGGCTGCTCGGAGATATTTATCATTGGAGGTCAGCTCGTAAGCGTTCAGCATCAGAATGACGACGTTGCCCAGCGTTCCCGGCCAGACCGGCTGGCTCAGATCGACGTCAGCCTCGCGATAACCATCGGCCGTGTGCAGCACGAATCGGCGGTGCGTGTCAAGGTGAACTTGACGATAGCGGAGCATGCACACGTTGGCTGTTGCGGCAGGACCGCCGCTTCCGTACGCATTGGACCAGTTTGCCGAGATTCGACTCGTCTGCGGATGGGCTTTGGCAAACGCTTTGTCGTTGGCGGAGGCTGCGTTTCGCATCTTCTTGGCCAGTTCGAAAGGAACACGCCGGGCCGCTTCTTCCAGCGAAATAGCCAGAGATACGGCATACGGCGCCCGGCTGCCTTTTTTCTTGGAGCCGCCGGTTACCATGCCCCCTTCCTTCAATCGTGCCCGCTCAAGCCCATCCAGCACCGACTCGATAGCATTGAGGAATAACTTGTCCTGTGTTTGCTCGTAAGCGATGGCCCATGTCTCGATATAGAAACCGCCGTGACGGGCGTAGGGGGCCTGGGTGCCCGGTCCGTGAGAGGCAATGGATGCGTGACGTGAGAAATCCCCCGTTTTATGATCGCCGATCTGATGTTCCCACAGACCGCGGGCAAACCGTTCACACGCCTTGTCGGCGAGTTGCCAACTGCGCCGCCATAGAATCCAGGGCCGGTAGAATTCGTGCGTGTTACCGGCGTTCTTGTCCAGCGGCCTGTCGGTGCGCAGGTCCCATCCGGCGTGTTCGCCCCACCAGAACAAGCCGGTCGATGGGCTTTGGCATGTTTCCAGGACGTATTTCAGCGACCGGTCGGCCTCCTCGGCGTAACGTTTTTGGCCGGTAATTTCAGTCAACTGATACAGGATTTGATAGAGATTCTGGCAATGCTGAGGATTGCTTCCGCCGAGCATCCGGTCGTGCGGACGAATGCCCCACTCTTCGCGAGGAATATCGGCCGCGTTTTTGAGAGCATCGCCTTCCAGCATCCGCATTGTTTTGCGGTCGAGTTCTTCGGTGAAAAGGGGGGAGTGCTCTTGTCCGTATGAATCCCGTCCATACCGGATCATCGTATCGGCATAGGCTCTGACAATGGCCAGGTAATCATACGGCTTTCGGAGTTTCTCATTCGTGGCTCGCGCGGCTGAAGAGATCAGGCTTCCTATCAGAAGCAGCGGGATCAATAATACGGTTGGATTTAGAGTTGTTCTTGTTTTCATGCTATCCATTTCCAACATATCAAGTGTCCGAGCACGGACGCCTCGAAGTAAAAAAGGAGCTACCTGGATTGTGTTTTAAAAGGCTGGTGCCACGGACTCCATGCGGACCACGTGCCATTCGTGTCTTGCTGTCGTATCCGAATAAAATAAACGTCACCAGCTTCGAGTTGAGTTTTACCCGACAGTCGTCCGATGAATCGGCCTGTATCGGGCCCGACATGAATTCTTTCGGGCGCCTTAATCAGATCGGTTATCCAGACGACATTCTCGCCTGCATCATCACGGGCGATTTCCACCTGCCAGGCTTGCTGTCGCCCGGGTCCATGGTAAGGTGTTTTTATCAGGGTGGGCCTCCTCGAACTAACGACGGGACCGATCGGTTGGGTGGATATAACAAAGTTATCAATCCAACGAGACTGAGTTACGGGAGATCCTTTGTTCCAGTAGGTCTCCAGAAAAACGGCGTTGATGCCATGTCCTGTATAGCGTCCTCGCCAATCTAAACCCTTTCGCTCGGCTTCGAGCCGGCCGTCTATCCACAACTGATTCAGGCCGTCTTTTTGACCGGGCGTATTGAGTTTTACCCGGGCTTCGACACAAACCCACCGGCCGGATTCCTCCGTGCTGTGGAGCCTGAAACGGGATGCGGGTTTGTTGCCCAACCACCTCAAATTGCCAAAATCGTTGTACCTCGTTGTCACGACCTTATTATCTCTAACGCCGGTCGCCGGATCGAGAGTCAGCGCCTCGCCGCTGCTCCAAACGTGGGCGATCATCGCCTGTGCCCAATTCGGTGAGGCGATGCTGGTGGCTCGTGAGAGTTTCGCCGGACCGCCTCCCCTCCAGCCATGTTGGTGTTTTACATAGATGCGCCAGTATATTTCGTTGTACTGTCGGCCCCTGTTGACCACTTTGCCCGTGGGGCTATCCCCGAAGAACACCTTACGATTGCCCAGCCCTCGAGTTCCTTTCTCGTAGAAACCGAGCATGGAGCCGCCGACTCCCCCGAAGCTCTGGCTTGTGTCGATTCTGCCCTGAGATTCGGTGTAACGCTTCTCGGGGCCGTCGAAATCATCGTACCAGATCACCGCCGGATTCGTTTCCAGGGGACTCGACTCCAAAGTAATCAGGCTGTCGATGCGCGGCGTCTCGGGCAAAGCTTCAGCGCGCACACGCTCCGATCCAAATCCAAGGACGATTCCCACACAAAAACCTAATACACATAGTCTCCTCATAAGGAATATTTACTGGAAAAGAGTAGGACTTGCAAGAGGAAAAAAGACCTGACAAATCGAAGATCGTGCCGGATAAAACAGCTAAAAGATCTTGAGGAGCCAGCTCCAGGGGGGGATTTGCAAAAGGATTAAAATGGACTGCAAAGAGAATCCCACCAGGGCGTAATGCCACATGTCTTTGCATTTTTGGTCTAATCCTTCGTTACGGCACTTTTTCCATGCGGGAATGAGAAACAGCAGGGGAAGTCCACAATAGAGGCCGCAGAGGAGGATGGCGATCTTCCATTCCAAAATCAATGGCTGAGCGGCTCTGAATTTGGCTTTTTCCTCGAGCGCCTTAGCTCGTTCCTGGAGTTTTATTTCGAGTTCCGCCAAACGATCGGTTGATAGGTGCCGGTCGGCCAGTTCGATGCTTGCGAATTCGAGAGCTTCCGGAAGGTGTGTTTGAGTTCGCGTGTACTCAAGCAAATCAACATCCGACAGGGATTGGATAAACTGCTCTACTTGCCTTTCCATACGTTGTCTCCTTTCGTCCCAGGGACTCCTCTCGGAGAAGACAATTTGTATGGGCAGCGCTCACGCCCTAAGCGCCTACCGCGACGCGTCGTTGCCGTCACGGCGGGAAAGTAACCGTCCTGCTCATATCGCGGGGAATTATACCCGAAATCGTATGGAAAAGCAAGAAAAAACTCGATCTCAACAGGTCAGAATCGGGTGTTCAGAATCGAGAATCTAATATCCGAACTGGACGCTGCCGGGACCGACCACATTGATTTCGACCTTATCGGCTTTCACGTCATATTGAATCTGATCGCTGAGGATACCGTTGTAAAAGCAGGGCTGGATCTCATCGCCTTTGACCCGTACGACAGCCGTTGTATGATCGTAGAGCAATTCGCTGCCGCGGAATTGATGGTTCCTGTTATCCTCGTAAATGATGCCCCCGGTGGCGTTTAGCGTTGAGAGCTCCGTTTGGCCCTGGGCGGTTTCCCGAAGGACCGCTTCGACATGAGAGGCCGTAGCCGTAATATCTCCTGAATCCCCGCTATTGACGATGGGTAAGTAAACGATCCCCAACTTTCCGTTCGGTGTGGCATCGGCCACAATACGATTTTCCAGCATAGAATATCGTAGCGTATCGAATCCACTGATAAACGCCCAGCAGGGTTGTCGCAGACTGAACGGTTTGGATTTTTCGTTCGGATCGGCGCCGAGTGCGTTGTTGAGTCTAATAATACCAGGACCGGTGGCCCAATAAAGCTGCTGGACGGCGTCGAAGTCGAACTGGCGACATTTCAGCTCGACGCCGCTGAGTAAACCCGTTTCGTTGGCGTCTTCCAGGATGTCGGCAAATGCGCCCCCGGCTTTGGCCGTTCGGGTGGTGGCGAGTCGAACCACCTCGCCGGTCGCGGTCAGGTGCTCGAGGTCGGCGATGGGGCCGGAGGTTCGGTCGTTCGCGTCCCCGGCCAGATCGACAGTCATCCGTTCCGATCTCAGGATATATTCTTCGACAACATTCGCATCTTCACGGATCATCGTGCATTGGCAGTCGCCTTCGAACGCCATTTGGTTCAAGGCCGCTAAATAATATGCCCGTTTGCTGGCGGTCACCGTGACCGGAATCAAGGCGCCGTCGCTATAGAGTGACGGTGGCTCCTCTTCGCTTACCGGTTGGTTTGCATCCTCCTGTCTTCGATCGGGCTTGGCGCGCGGCAGGGCGGGTTCCATATAGAATGAAAGCTCCACCGGCCCGGCGGCAAGAATACTGAGTTGTTTCTTCTCTTCCGGTGAATCCAGCGCGTTCGCATCCTCCGGCGGCAGATCGACGGTGATTTGCGGGGCGAGAAACGCCACGTCTCGTTGCTCGGTCAGACCCGCTCGCGGGACCGTACAAAGGCAATCGTTGAAGACAATCTGGTTCGACGCCTTGGTATAAGTTGCTCCGTTGCGAGCCGTGACTTTCAGGGGGCCGGCGCCGGCCTTGTCCGTGGATGGGTCGGATTCGGTGGTCGTCGCCTCCACGTTGTAATAGGTGAGCTCCGACAATCCGCCGGTTGTCATGTTCCCGGTCACGGCGTTGTAGTCGATCGTCCGGGCAAAAAACTTCGTTCGCTCCGTGCCGTCATCAAGATGCTCGTAATGGTTGGGGTCCGGGGGGATGTCGGGGCCGACTTCTGGGGACTCATCTTGAATTCGGGGGGATTCTTTCGGAACAATCATCAGTCCGCCGTCACACGTGATCACGATAAAGGCCGGTGTCTCGTCGGGCGCTTCATTCGGTTCGGGGGGGCTGGGTACAGGGTCGTTGGGATCGGCGATGCCGATCTCATTTTGGGTGTCTTGTTTCGCCGCCGGGCCGGTCTCATCGGATTGATCGATAAACGCCTTTGACCAGAAAATATCGTGGATCTGGAGTTTGTCGGCAGCGAAGACCCGTTGGCCCGGCGTGTCGATAAGCACGTTATCATTCAATATGCACGTGTAATAGTCTCCTTCCTGCGGTTCCTGTTCGATGGAAGGTTCGACGTGCGTCGGCGGGGTTTCGTCATTCTCTGAAACCGTCGCTATGATGGTTTCGTTCGGCTCCTGGATTTTGTTCTGCGGGTCAGGTTGCGTGAGCGTCTGGTAGCTTGAAAAGAACGCGGCTTGGGAGTGTGTGATCCGATAGCTCATACTTTCCAGGTCGGCAATTTCAAAATATTCGAGGCGTTCGGCGTGTTCATTGAAGATGAGTTTCAGGCCCGTGCCGCGCATCCTGGCGTCCTCCGAATCAAATCGGATCGGACCGTTTGTCATGAGCAGCGATTGATCGCTCAGGAAGATAATATTATCGAGGTACACATGGCATTCTTTCATGGTCCCCGTGTCCGTGGGGACGAGGTGGATGACGACGTTCGAGCTGAAGGTCGCGTCCTTCGGCGTCGTTCGGCCGACCACCGTCTCGACCTGGACCTCGCCTTTGTCCGCCGTGATGAAACATTTGAAATTCTGACGATAGACGTTCATGTACGGCTTCTCGATCTCCCAGACGTCACGGACCTCATGCAGGAGTTTCTCGAAGCCGAACTCCCGTTCGACCTCTTTTGTTTTTTCGTTCAGCGTAACGTATCGTGCCTGTCGAACGGGGCCGATCCCGACATCACCGATTTTTCCCATCGTGCTATTGGGATCGATGGCGTTGCCGTCGGTGGTGGACTTGATGGCCTTGGCGGCACGGTTGGTATCGATCTCGGGTGTCTTGCCCGTGCGGATGTAGAGTGTGTACAGACCCAGCACAATCCCCACCGAAACAAAGCCAATCAAAATCTTCCGCATCTCAACTGCCTTATTTTGTCGTTATGGCAGATACCGTTTCATCAATTTCTGCCATCGCCCCGAATTCTTCAGAATATGCTCTATCACTTCCCGTACGGCGCCGCGACCGCCGGGATGAGTTGTTACGTAGTCGGCGTAGCGTTTGACTTCGACCACCGCATTGGCAACGGCTACGCCGAAGCCAGCATACCGTATAACGGGCAGGTCCGTCAAGTCATCTCCAATAAAGGCCGCCTTTTCCGCGGGCAATCCGATCTGGTCGAGTAATGTTTCAAAAACGGGCAGTTTATCGTGACAGTCCTGAAAGACGTGCTCGATCTGTAACTGCTCGGCCCGGCGGGCTGTCGGCTCCGAGGCCCGGCCGCTAATGAGCGCCACGTCCAGCCCGGCCCGTTTCCACATGCGAATGCCGTGGCCGTCCAATGAATTAAAATGCTTGCTTTCACCGCCATCGGCATGGATCACCAACGTGCCGTCGGTCAAAACGCCGTCAACATCCATCACCAGCATTTCTATGTTCGCTAAGTTTACCTTTTCCATTTTCGTTCAGTCGCTTTTTTTACCCCACAACCTTGATGGTTACGATATCTTGCACGTCGATAAGTCCGACCGGTTTATCGTCGGCGTCAACCACGGGAAGATCGTCGATTCGGTATTTATGGAAGAGAGCGGTGGCCTCGGCGGCCAAAGCGTCGGCCCGGATTCTCTTGCAGTCGGCTGTCATGACGTCGTCGGTCTTGAATTCGAAGGCGTTACGCCCGTGTGCGGCCATCAGGCGACGAAGATCGGCATCGGTGATAATACCCGCCAGTTTTCCGTCTTTGTTAACGACGATCACGGCGCCGTGGCGCTTGATCTCACCGGTTTTTTCAAACAAGTGTTCGATCGTATCGCCCGTCTCGACGAGGGGCAAGTCCTCACCTTGCTGGAACAGCATGGATTGCTCGACCGTCATCAGCTTGGCGCCCAGCGATCCGCCGGGATGGAACCGCACATAGTCTTCCACGCTGAAACGGCGCGCCTTCATCACGGTAAAAGCCAACGCATCACCGACGGCCAACATACAGGCCGTAGAAACGCTGGGGGCGATACCGAGTGGGCACGCTTCGCTCAATCGCCCCATGCAGAGCACAACGTCGCTGTGTTTGCATAGTGTTGAATCGCTGTCGCCGGTAATGGCGATGAGTCGGATTTGCAATTGCTTAACCAGATTAATGAGCCGGACGACTTCGTCGGTTTCTCCGCCATAGCTCAGAACGATCACAATGTCGTTTTTACGCAATCGGCCCAGGTCTCCGTGTACGGCTTCCGCCGGGTGAAGGAAATGGCTCGGTGTGCCGGTCGAGGCCAGGGTGGCGCTGATTTTTTGTCCGATGATTCCCGCCTTGCCGATGCCGCTGACGATACAGGAGCCGCCGCAGTCGTGAATCATCTGACAGGCTTGCGAAAAGGACGCATCGACAATCGGCGTGACTGAGGCCATTGCTTCCGCTTCCGCCTGTATCACCTGTTGCGCATATTCAAGATCGAATTCCACTGATAACCGTCCCTGGTTTCTTGGTGTACGAAGAGAATTTACAATTTCACAGTGCTGCCGCGATCGTTGTAGCAGACCATATCGTGTTTTTCTCCGCAATATTCGGGGGCCGAATGAATGATAACCCGCTTGTCGCTAAGCTGCTCGATCTGCGCCAGCGCGGCCCGCTTGACATTCTGAAGATAATCCGCGACCTCCGGCGAAACGAACAGCTCGATGCGCTTGATCTGGTCCTTGGAGGCCGAGAGATTCAACTGGCGGATAATCTCAAGGGCCATGGACTCATGACTCTTGATGAAGCCCGTGCCCCCGCAGTTCGGGCAAGCCAGATAGGTGCTGGATTGCAGCGACGGTCGCATCCGTTGGCGCGTCATCTCCACGACGCCGAACCGGCTGATGCCCAGGACTCTCGAACGGGCCCGGTCCGTCTTGGCCGCCGCACGAAAGGCCCTTTCCACGCCCTTACGATGGTTGGCATCGCGCATATCAATAAAGTCGCAAATGATCAGCCCTCCGAGGTCTCGCAATCGAAGCTGACGCGCGATTTCCGCCGCCGCCTCGATATTACTCTCGTAGGCCGTTTGTTCGGCATTTTTTTGCTTGCGATATCGACCGCTATTGACGTCGATCGAAACAAGGGCTTCGGTTTGCTCGATGATAATCGAGCCGCCGGACTTGAGTTGGACCTTGCGGGACTGGACCTTGGCAATCTCCTCCTCGATCTTGTATTTGTGAAACAGCGGTACTTTGCCGTCGTAGTACGTAATTTTTTGTTTCACCCGCGGCGTGGCGATAGTGAAAAAGTCCCTGATCTTGCGAACGACATGCTCCGAATCGCAGATGATCTTGCTGATTTTGCCGGTGAAGACATCCCGCAGCGCCCGGATGACCAGATCGGATTCCTGGTAAAGCTCGCCGGGCGCACCTTCGGTTTCGATCCGTTTTTCGATCGCTCGCCACAATCGCTTCAAATATCTCAAATCATTTTGAATATCTCTTTTCGAGCATCCCTCGCCGGCGGTCCTGATAATGAAGCCACGTCCCTTGGGCGGATCGCTTTCCTCAAGAATCTCCCGCAACCGTTTACGCTCGTCCTCGTCGTCGATCTTGTGCGAAACGCCGTGTTTGCGCATCCAGGGCATCATCACCAGGTACTTGCCCGGCAGGGCGATATACGTGCTGAGCGTAGCGCCTTTGGTCTTCAGGCCGTCCTTTGTAACCTGGACGACAATCTCGTGCCCTTTACGAAGACAGTCCTGGACGGGAGGGCGTTCTTTCAACGCCTTTCTCCGGCCGATGCTCTCGATATGGCCGCTGCGTGTATGAGAGAAGTAGCGTGGGTGGAGATCGCTGATATGAAGAAAACCATTTTTGCCCACACCGTAGTCGATAAACGCTGCCTGGATTCCGGACTCGATATTGACCACCCGCCCCTTGTAAATATTGCCGACGTGGCTGCCCAGGCTTGCTCTTTCCACGTAGAGCTCCTCCAGCGAGCCGTTCTCGACAACCGCCACCCGGCACTCTTCGCTTTCAGCTACATTGATGAGCATCTCTCTTGACATGTTTGTGTCCTTATTTGCATAAATTCTTCTCCTGTACCGCTCGACGAATCCGGCGTCTTGCCTTCCTTCCAACATGTAGTCGCTAATTGTTTTTCCATTGCACGTTCGTTCTTCGCGTTGGCCCGGAGAGCTTCCCTTCACTTAGTTCCAGCAGCTCCAGGATTTCGTCTATACGTATCGAGCCGGTCGGGCTGATTCTGCATTCTATTATTATATCTCGGTTATTGAGTTCAATCGATTTCAAAAAAACGCGTACATCGACATTTTTGGTTCGCAATCCTCTGGCATCTTTTCGTCGCTGGACGTGAAGATGTTCGCTCGTCATCACTCGTTCGATCGCTGTTTTCAACCTCTCATCGAGGTATTTTGGGTATATCGGTAGTATATACGTTGCCGAACAGGGCTGAAAGGAGACGCCCGACGCGGCGATATCCACCGAAAGCAGGTCGCAGCCTTCGGGCAGTTGGGCGGCGAGTTCTGAGTTAATGCGTGCTTCATCCGCCTCATCGATCACCTGCAGGCAAAGCAGCTCATCGTCCGACTCGACGCCGACGGGCCTGGGCAGCGGCAGGGAGAGCTTCGGGCGGGGATTGAAGCCTTCGCTGTAACGGACGCGGATGCCCGCTCGAACGCAGGCCCGCTGGAAGACCCTGAGCGTCTCGGCGTGCGACAGAAACCTTAGACTCCCCCCGATTCTAAATCTTACCAAGAGCAGCATGGTTTCATTCGTTGGCGCTATACGTATGTCTCCTTACGATAATCACTTACCCAAGCAAGCATTATGCTCATATTGGCGGCGGAAACAAGCATTTTCTAACAAAAAACAAACTTTCGCTCATAATCCGACGGTTCGTTCCAAACATATTTGTCGGGATTGATTTTTTCTTTCCCCATGACGGGGTATTATCGTATATAGCAAAAACACAATGGAGTATTGGATATGATTGAAATAGCGATGCTTTGCGTGCTCACATTTATTGCAGCCGGGATTGGTACGGCGACTGGATTCGGAACCTCAACGGTGATGATCCCCGTCATGACCGTTTTCGTACCGCTGCCCGTCGCTCTGCTGTTTGTCGGAATCATCCATTTGTTCGGCGATATCTGGAAAGTGCTGCTGTTCAAGACGGGATTCGATTGGAAACTAATCCTCGGTTTCGGCCTTTCCGGCATTGTCGCCAGTTATCTCGGCGCCAAGCTGTCTTTTGTCGCTGGGGATTTGCCGCTGAAGAGAATTCTGGGTGCGTTCCTTCTTGCCTACGTCGGCTTTTTGTTTCTCAAAAGGCAGTGGGCGTTGCCAAAGAATTCGGGCACCGCTGTTTGCGGCGGTGCTGCGTCCGGATTATGTGCCGGTTTCTTCGGGGTCGGGGGGGCTGTGCGAGGAGCGTTCCTGACGGCGTTCAATCTACCCAAGGACGTGTACATATTCACATCGGGACTGATTGCCTTATTCATTGACATGACTCGCATCTCTCAGTATATCCGGGGAGGAACGCGGCTCGAATCGAGTTTTTTGTATGCTTTGGTTTTGTGTATTCCGATCTCGTTCTTAGCCGCCTTCCTGACGAAGAAGTTCCTGGACAAACTGCCTCAAAAGTTCTTTCGAATCTTTGTCGGTGTTTTTCTTGCCTTGGTGGCGATTAAACTGCTCGTGTGGTCATAGCGGCGAAGATCATTGGGGGAGAATATTAATGGTATCGTGGATCAATTTCAGTGTTTTGGCTGTTTTGTCGTTCTTATCCACCTTTTTCTATGTCAAAACAGTCAGCCCGGCAGCTCTGGAAATCATCGTCCACAAAGCAACAGTGAGTATTCACGGACTGAAAAGTCAGGGCAAAAAGAAACCGGAGATGTTCTTGACAAAGGGACAACTTTCTTAAATCATTCTTGAAGATCCGTTGACGTGGTTAACTTGCCGAGAAAGGAGACCAACATGAACGAAGAGAGTTTGAAGCATGGGGCGTTTGGTTGGACCGAGCTGATGACGACCGACGTAGAGGGGGCGGCACGATTTTACGGTGCTCTTTTCGGTTGGGAGACTGAGGAGGCGCCGATGGCCGTTGTGGAGGGTATGGAAGGTATGAAATATACCGTCGTTAAGGTTGACGGTGATCCGGTCGGAGGCCTTACGGGCATGCCGTCGGAATGCAAGGGGATGCCGCCGTGTTGGGGCGTTTATGTGACGGTTGACGATGTGGACGCCATCGCCGCGAAGGTCGAAGAGATCGGCGGGCAGCTCCTTCGCCCTCCGGCGGATATCCCGAACGTCGGGCGATTCTGCGTGATTCAGGACCCCCAGGGGGCTGCATTGTGCGCGATCACCTACGTCAAAAAAGAGGATGAGTAACCGGCTGAAAATCCAGCGCGACGTCAGGTTCGTCGCGCTATTTCCAGGAGGATGATAATCAGAGGAAACATCCATGAAGGATCTGGTTATCCATGTAAGCGATTTTTCCAAGCGCTACGGCAATGTCACCGCCGTAGATCGTATCAGTTTTGATGTACATCGAGGCGAGATATTCGGTTTATTAGGTCCGAACGGCGCCGGGAAGACCACCACGCTTGAAAGCCTGGAGGGATTGCGTGTTCCGGATGGCGGTTCATTGCGGGTGATGGGTGTCGATCCCGTTCATCAATCGCGGAAGTTGCGGAACCTGATCGGCGTTCAGCTTCAGACATCGGGTATGCCGGACCGGATCCGGGTAGATGAGGCGATGACGCTTTTCTGCGCTTATCACGGAATCGCCCCCCGTTCTGACCTGCTGGAGCGCCTGGGTCTTATGGAAAAGAAATCGGCTCAGTTCCAGCAGTTGTCCGCCGGCTTGCAGCGTCGATTGTCTTTGGCGATTGCCATAGCTCATGATCCACCGGTGCTGTTTTTGGATGAGCCTACGGCCGGATTGGACGTCCCGTCTCGTGTGGAACTGCACAAACTAATGCGTGAGCTGCAAACCGAGGGCACGACCATCGTGCTGGCAACACACGATATGGCCGAAGTTGAAGAGATTACGGATCGAGTCGCGATTCTACTGCGTGGCAAGATCGCAGCTACAGGCAGTCCGCTGGAGTTGACCGCGGCGGGATCGGGGTTGACGAAAGTATCCGTTTACACAAAGGAATCCAGTCTGTACGATGCTGAGGTTACTTTCCCGGGTGTGAGCAAGCGGATATTCAAAGAGGATTACAATATCTACTACAGTACGGATGTCGGACCGACGGTAGCGGCGATTATCGCCCACATAGAGACTCGGAAGGACACGCTCATTGACTTGCGAGTAGAACGGCCCTCGCTGGAAGATCGTTTTCTGGAAATTGTGGCGGAGGGAAATGCGTCATGAATGCTTTTGTCTATCATTTCCAATTCGAGTTTCGATCCAGCATCCGCAACAGGGCCAAGCTTGTGGTCAACTATCTGTTGCCTATAGGGCTGTACGCGCTGATGGGGCCTATCATGGGCCCCGTCATCCCGGGTTTCCGCGAGATAATGATCCCGGCCATGGTGGGTGTGGCTATCATGGCCACCACAACCCTGACGTTGCCGGAACCATTGGTGACGGCCCGTGAAGCGGGTATCTTTCGCAGTTACAAAATCAACGGTGTACCGGCCTTTTCCATCCTGGTTATCCCGGCGTTAACGACCGTTATTCATACGCTGGCGGTCGCCGTCATAATATGTGCTACAGCCCCTTTGTTTTTCAAGGCCGCGCTCCCTGTGAATTGGCCCGGTTTCATTGTAACAATTCTTGTTATGCTCTTCGCCAGTGCCGGACTTGGCGTGTTGATAAGCGTTGTCTCGCCAAGCTCGCAGGTGGCGCTGCTCATGTCGAATATCGTTTTCATCCCCTCGATGGTATTAAGCGGGATGACCGGGCTGCCGAATAGCCTCCTGCCCGCTGCGATAAGAAAAGCTTCTCAGATCTTTCCGGCGACGCATGGTATGAACGCCTTCCGGGCTATCTCTCAGGGGCTGCCGGCCGATTTTAACCCGGCTGGCTCTCTTGTTCTCCTGGTAATGAGCGGAGTTCTCTCTTTCATGTTGGCCGTCTATCTGTTCAATTGGGACAGGCATAATGTGACGCGACGAGGACATCCTTTGTTGGGATTGATCGTATTGCTGCCTTACGTGGTCGGGATGTTTGTATTGTCATGAGATATCGAAGGAATTGTCATGATTCTCCAAATCATTGGCATTATTCTTGTTGTTTTGATCCGTTTCGTTATCCTTGATATCCTGTTTGTTGGCTTTGCCCCGGTTTGTCGGTTCCGAAGCAGCCGCTCAAAGAAGGTAAGCGATCAGCTTGAATTCTTTAACAAACACCTTTTATGAATTATAGATGTATCAGGAGATTCTAATGACAGGACATTTCAATCGACGGGATTTTATGAAAATTATCGGAGCAGGGGCGTGTTTTATGGTGTTGCCGGGATGTGCCCATGCTTTCAATAGGACGTCTTTGCTGAAAGCACGGAAAAAGGCCGCTCGCCGGCGCCGCCGTATTATTATGAACAACGATGGCAACGACACTCGCACTGCGGCGACTGAAAGACCCGCGACACCGGAGAATCTGTTGAGTAAACGCACGACGGGCCTGATCGGCTCGCACGTGGATTCGATTTTCTACTGCACCGGCGTCTTCAACTACTATTTTCATCGCAGCGAGGAGAGTGAATTGCTCGATACCCATGAAGGCGTCGCCAAATACCTTCGGTTGCTTTCCGAGTCGGGAACGGATCCATTAAAGATTATGGTTGATTTCTGTCATCAAAACGACCTTGAAGTCTTCTGGTCGATGCGAATGAACGACACACACGATTCGGGCAATCCGCTGCTGTTCTGCCAATGGAAGCAAGATCACCCCGAGTATCTCGTCGGCACGAAACAAGTGAAGACGCGCTACGGTGCGAACCGGTGGTCGTCCGTCGATTACGGCGTCCCGGCCGTGCGGGATAAGGTCTTTCGTATCTTTGAGGACGTGTGCAGCCGGTACGATGTAGATGGCATCGAGATGGACTTTTTCCGCCATTCGGTCCTGTTCAGGCCCCAGATGACCGGCGAGCCGGTGACGCAATCGCATTGCGATCAAATGACCGGCTTGATGCAGAGGGTGCGAAAGATGACCGAAGAGATCGGCTTGAAGCGGAAACGGCCTATTCTTATCAGTATTCGTATCCCCGATTCCGTCTCGTACTGCAAGGCACTGGGAATTGATTTGAATCAGTGGCTTGAAAAAGACTTAATCGATCTCGTCGTCGGGGGTGGATATTTCAAATTGGAGCCGTGGGAGAATCTCGTGGCGCTCGGTAAGGCATACGATGTCCCGGTCTATGCCTGCCTGGTCAAACGCCGCATCCAGTCGTCGGGCGCGCCGGAAGGAGAAACGATGCCGAAGATCTGGCGGGGCGAGGCGTACGCCGCCTGGAAAGCCGGCGTGGACGGCATCTATGCGTTCAATCGCTTTAACCCGAAGGATCCCATCTTCAGAGAACTGGGCGATCCCAAATTATTGAAGACGCTTGAGCGAATCGACCAGACGGCCTATGTCAACGAAGAGTGCTGGTCGCGCCCGGAAGTATGGCTCGTCAACGGCAGAGACTACGTTAAGAAGAATGCGGATTAAAGTTGAGCAACAATTCTCACTGCGCTGCTTATGAACGTTTCGGGATTTCTATCAACCGGTTCGTCGAATCGGTTGTGGCTGATGTCGGAGTTTCGTGAAAGCGGGGCGCCCGGCGTATAGTTTGGGCCATCCTTTGGCCCCGTCGTTGAGGTGCCGATTGATAAAGGCCTCCGTCTCATTCTTTGCTTTATATCCTGTTTTTATGGTGTTCTGTGAATCCATGATACGGACCCTTCGTCCTTAACCTTACGCTGCTACAACTTGTCCTTTCTCATATATAGACGTTCGACCTCGACTTTTATTGACAAGATTTTTCAAAAATTTTCACGAAGTTACCGTTCGTACGGAGGGGCCGGACTGTCTTTCTACAAATGACGGAATTCTCTTTGCAGCATTCCAGGCGTCTAATAAAGATTGATGAATGGGAACAGAGATTGTAAACTGGACGGAGTGTGCAATCCATATCAATGACGATTTTTTTGTAAGGATCGATCAATGAAAACAAACCGGCTCACCTTTGTCACGACAGTTCTGTGTCTGTTCTCTTGCCTGGTGGTTGCCGGGGAACTTCCCGTCGCTTCGCCTCAGGCTGTCGGGATGTCCCCGGAGAAACTGGCCGGCGTCAATACGGCCGTGCAGGCCCTCATAGATAATGAAAGAATTGCCGGGGCCTCTGTGGTTGTGGCCCGGAAAGGGAGCATCGTGTTTTCTGAAACCTTCGGTATGGTCGATGTGGATGCGCAAAAATCCATGCGGACCGATACGATCTTTCGATTTTACTCGATGAGCAAACCGATCACGAGCGTCGCCGTGATGATGTTGTATGAAGAGGGAAAGCTCAAACTGGACGATCCCGTATCCGAATATATTCCGGAATTCGAGACCCTCAAAGTCTATGCCGATTCCGGCGAGCATGAAAAGCCGATGCGTCCGATGACCGTTCGCGATCTGTTGCGGCACACATCGGGTTTAACCTATGGCTACTTCGGCGATACTCCCGTGGACAGAATGTACCGAGCAAAGAACATCCTTGATCGACAAAGTTCCCTTAAGGACATGGTCAAAAAACTCGGCGAAATTCCGCTGCTCTATCAACCCGGCACAAAGTGGCACTACAGCGTATCGACGGATGTGCTTGGTTATCTGGTCGAAAAAGTGTCGGGCCAATCGCTGGACGTGTTCTTCAAAGAGAGGATATTTGAGCCCCTTGAGATGAAAGATACCGCCTTTTATGTGCCTGATGAAAAAGTAGATCGTTTTGCCGTGTGTTACGGTCCGAAACCGGGCGGGGGGCTTAAGGTCGTCGATAATCCGCTCAAGAGCCAGTATCTTACAAAACCCGTCATGTTTTCCGGGGGAGGCGGATTGCTTTCCACAGCGCGAGATTACATGCGGTTTTGCCAGATGTTGCTTAACAAGGGACAACTGGACGGCGCGCGCCTCTTGCACGCTGAAACCATAGAGACAATGACCTCGAACCAGCTTCCGAACGGCGTCTACCGTAACAAAAATGGGGGATTCGGACTGGGTTTCTCGGTGCAGATAGCGAAAGGCAAATCCCCCATGGGAGAATACGGCTGGGGGGGCATGGCCAGCACGCACTTCTGGATTTCGCCAAAAGATGAACTGGCTGTCGTCGCCTTGTCCCAGCGGATACCCTATTCGGGCCAACTGGAAAACGCCATCAAATCGATCATTTATGATTCGATCATCGACCGAAAGAACTAACAGGAAAGACACCCAATGAAGAAGCTCATCCTATATACAATCGTTTTGCTGCTTGCCGGCACGCCGGCTTTGGCCCGTGAGCCGAAAGAATACGATGGCGACGTCATTTACGACGAAGGCAAAATCCCGCATTACGACCTGCCGCCACTTCTGGTAACCGCTGAAGGCAAAAAGATCACCACGGCCGAAGAGTGGAAAAACATCCGGCGTCCGCAAATCCTGTCCTTGTTCGCGAATCTCGTCTATGGCCGCGTGCCCGAGCCCCAAAGCCCGGTTCAAATGGAATTCGAGATCAAGAAAACAGATCCGAAATTCATGGGCGGCAAGGCCACCCGCAAGGACGTGCTGATTCGCCTTCGAAATGACAAGGGCAGGGCGGAAATGTTGATCCTTGTTTTCGTGCCCAACAAAGCCACGAAACCGGTTCCGGCTTTCATGAAGCACAGCTTCAACGATACCCAGTCGCACGACTTCGATGCGCACCCCCTCCGGCGAGGCCGATTGAGAAACGGGTGGCCGTTGGGTGAATTCTTCGATCGCGGCTACGCCTTTGTCGCGGTCTATCAGCAGGACCTCGTGGGGCACAACGAAGTGGAATTCCTGAAAGGAATCCATCGGTTGTTCTACAGGAAGGGCCAGAGTTTTCCCAAGGCGCACGAATGGGGCGTGCTGTCCACCGTCGCCTGGGGCGCCATGCGGGCGATGGATTATCTCCAGACCGATGACGATGTCGATCACACGCGCGTGGCGATTATGGGCCACTCGAAAATGGGCAAGGCGGCGCTCTGGACGGCCGCGCAGGACGAGCGTTTTGCTCTGGCGATTTCAGCGCAATCGGGATGCGCCGGAGCGGCGCTGTGGCGCAGACGGTCGGGTGAGACGTTAGAGAAAATGGTCACACGTTTTCCCTATTGGCTCTGCCGGAATGCATGGAAGTTTGTAGGGCGTGAGGACGATCTGCCCGTCGATCAGCACATGCTGCTGGCCTGCATCGCGCCGCGTCCCGTTTACGTGCACAGCGGCGTCGAAGACACCTGGGCGGACCCGCGAGGCGAATATCTCTCCGCTTATCATGCGAGTGAGGTCTATCGACTGCTCGGAAAGAAAGGATTGACTTCCGAATCCTCGCCGCCAGTTGGCCAGGCCATCATCGAAAGTGACGTCGGATATCACATCCGCGAGGGCGGGCATTCCATCCAGTTGTACGATTGGCAGCGATTCCTCGACTTCGCCGATTACCATCTGAAGTAATCAGTAAATCCGAAGCAAAAATTCACAGACATAGTTGTTGTAAGTCGTCGATGGTCAGTTCGTTCAAGTGGGCGACGACCTTTTCGGCTACGGTGAGCTGGTCGGCGTCGTAGGAATTCGTGACGGCGACGGTGTGCATGCCCGCTTCTTGGGCGGCCTTGAGGCCCCATTGGGAATCTTCAATCACGACACATTCCGCGGCGACGACAGGGGGCTGATGGACTTCGTTGAGTTTTCGCAGGCTCAGCAGGAATCCTTCCGGATGGGGTTTTCCTTTTTTGACCTGTTCGGCCGAGACAATAACCTTAAAGAAATGACGCAGCTTGGCTTCGTCCAGCATCAGTTCTATTTCCACCATGAGCGAGCCGGAGCAAATGGCCATCGGTATGCTATTGTCTTCGAGCATCTTGAGAAACTCGTGTACACCTTCGATCGTCCGGCCTTCGGTTTTCGTGAGCTCCTCGAAAATCTTACTCTTTTCTTTGATGATATCCGGTAGTTGCTCCTCATGGATTTGGACGAGATCCCGCTCGATGAGTGCTTTATAGCAATCGAAATCGCTAAAGCCCAGATAGTTCTGATAATAATCCTTCATCGTTATCTCGACGCCGAACGGGACGAGCGACCGATTGAACGCCCGTAAATGCAACACCTCGGAATCGGTAATCACGCCATCAAAATCAAATATCACAGCTTTCAACATAAAAATCTATTGGCTCCCAATATCCTCCAGTTTTGTAATCCATTCATTAAAATGCGGACACTCCTCACGCATTGTTTTCAGGCCGATCTTTTGGGCTATGACGATGCCATCTACGGTTTTCACATAATTCTCGATATGTTGCTTTATTCGCCGGGAAGGACACGTGTCATAGTGATCGTCAATCTCTTCGGGGCAGGAAAACGATTCCAGCACACGCAAAAGCGGTTCAGAAATCTTCGGATTATTTCCAGCTAAAACCGAGGTGTTTGAAAAAAGCAATGCCTCAAACTCATGCATTTGAACGTAGGGGATAAACCGGGATTCATTGAAAGATGAACCAAGTTGTGCACAAATATCCGCCAATAAAGCTTTTTCAACCGATGTGGCTTTTTCCAAATATGTCTTGCAGCTATCAGCGTTTTTCCGTCCGGGCCAATTTCTTGGCAGTCCGTAAAAATCAACTGATGTTGTACAAAAGCAAAATCTATCGGATTTAATGGTATTTAGGATTTCATTTTGAGACTTCGAATACTTGGGAATACCTCCGTCCACCTGAAAGAGAAAAGGTTTAACAAAGATACCTTTTTCATAAAAATACGGCTTGAGTATTTCCTTGATAAAGAGCACCTCTGTTGGGCCTTCCACGAGAATTTTTACGATACTCATTGGTCGGCCGTCCCTTCAAGAATATTTCTACTCCAGATATCTCCTAAAGAATATTCTTCTAACCAGATTTTCAATTTTTCCGTATCCGGACGGCTGAATACGGATTCGTCATTCTTACGTTCAACTAAAATAATATCTTCGGGCTTAAAATGGTCTATCAGGGCGGCAGATTGCGTCGAGACAATCACCTGCGCTTTAAATGAAGCCTTTTGGATTAAACCGGCCAGTAGTGCCAAGGCATAAGGATGCAATCCTAATTCAGGTTCATCTAACAAAATTGTTGAAGGCGGATTGGGTTGAAGTAAGGCTGTCGCCAGGCAGATAAAACGCAAAGTGCCATCCGATATCTGACTGGGATGGAACGGGTAATCCGATCCTTTCTGGCGCCATTCCAAAAGAATGTCGTCTTTATCATTTTCTTCACGCAGCCAGAAGTCGTCAAAGAATGGGGCTGCTAATTGAATGACTTCGCGAATATAAGTATAATCTTTCGGGTGTTTTTTCTTGAGTCGGAGCAAAAATGCTACGAGGTTGCTCGCATCAGGTCGTAGATATTCATAATCTCTTTTAGAGGATGGTCTTTTTACACCGGCAAAATCACTTGTGTCGTGGAAATGATATATAACCCAGTTCTCAATGATTGGTTGTATGTGATTCCTTATTTTCTCAACATATTCATCGTGCTCTTTAGCTCCTTTTGAAAATAAAGTCGACTCATGCAAACCATGCTCAAATTTTCTTTCCCATTTAGTCGATAATGAACTGTGTCCTCCTGTGATTTCTTCT
>CAYZAT010000010.1:0-26581 GCA_964476475.1 uncultured Pirellulales bacterium | reverse complement strand
TTGTCGTTCCTCTCCGATCATCCTGAATATAGAAGTTATATGTCTTATCGCTTTGAATGAAACGCGTGATGATCGAGACGTCGGCCCCGTGCGTGCGAATGTACGGATAGGGATCCGTGTACCACAACGGTCTTCCATGATTGGTGTGAACGCCTCCCAGGATTTCGACCCTGGACGTCCCCGCGATATCGAAACCGATACCTCCGCCTTCGGTCTTATATCCCAACAGGACGACGCGGCAGTTGTCGCCGATATGAAACAGATGGTCGCGATATTCATCGTTGCCCCATCGCCAAAAAATATCCACGTTCCTCGTTGCGTAGTCCTTGTCCGCGCGCGAGATACTCGTCGAGCACAGGAACGCCTTCGCCCCCGGATGGTTGCCGGGATTCCCGAATCGCCCGGGAACCAATTCCGTATAAACGGTCCTTCTACAGTCCTGTTCAATGAAAACACGCGGCCGGCTGCCGGATTTGCACAGATCGCGGAAAAGAATCGGATCGGGTGAATCTTCACTGACGCGAAATGCGGGTGAGCCGGAAATTCGGCTGAACATAAAATCGACAACTTTGATATGTGCCGGGATCGTCACCGTTCGTCCGATTTTATATTTTCGCTTGGGGAAGTAGAATACGGATTTGGCCGTATCATTCATAGCTCGTTGAATGGACGCCGAATCATCTGCCCCGTCACCCGCCCCGGCGGTCGTCCATTTTGACATATCCTGTTCCCAGGAAACGAAAGGGACTTCTTCGATGGGAAGGTTCATGGACGTATCCGGCATATCGGAAGCGAATTTGGTGATCGGGTCAGACACGTATTCTATCCTGTTTCTGGGCTGGACAACGGCGCCGTCTTTTCTGATGCTGCTGCCGTATCCGGAAATCTCGATATGACGCGCAAACAGATGGCCGATACCATGCCCTTCGTCAACAATATCCATCGCAGCATTCTTGGGATTTCCCCCGACGAAGTGACTGTCGAGGAGGACGACATGCGTATAGGCGTCCGCTATCTTGAGGGCGGGGACGGCGTTTTCACTCTTGACCGATCTCAATGTCCCGGATCCCGACTCGCATAGGATGCCTGCTTTATTCTGGTTTCGCAACGTGACATATTCGAGCGTCGGATTATAAAAGTACCGCTTATGCGTGCCGAGGCGAATACCATAGTCAAAGCCCTGGATGATAATATCCCGGAAGTAGCCGCACGGACCGCCCATAGAAAAGTCATACCCGACAAATCCATTTCCGTCCCCGGAGCGAATCAACAACTCATTGGCTTGGCCGTTGTTCGCCGAAGTCCACCGGATTCCGATGGCTCCCGGATTGCCTTTGCCGGCGTCGATGGTCAGGTTCTTGATCGTATTGTTAGCCTTCATCGGATTGACGTCGATCTTCTTGCCGAAGGAAAAGATCGGTTTGGGATGTGCCTTGTCATCGAAGCCGGGCGAATCGTCGGCTAATCTGATCATCGTATTCCGGCGGCTCTGCCCGATGAATCGAAGCCAGATGCAATATTCGCGTTGAACTCCGGCGACCTTCCGTACGGGGCCGGAATAGATTAATGTGTCGTTGACGTAATATACGCCGTCCGGGATATAGATGATGTACGAACATGCCGTGGAAGAAGGTTGCGTCACCTTTCGTTGCATGTCGCCGTATTGATCCAACTGCTCCATAATAAAATCATACACAGCGACAAAGGCTTTCGTGTTATGATCGGCGTTGGCGGGATCGCCCGAACCTTTGGCATGGTAGGGAGGCTTCGTGATATCAATCATCGGTCCGCCGTGTTCAAGGAAAGCACGGGCCGGATAGACCATATTAAGGTGGTGCCCTCTGTCACCACGTATACCAGGTTCGGCACGAAGCACGGGAACACAAGAAACAGCAAGTATGCAACAGAAAACGATAAGTCTTTTCACGATAAACGTTCCTTATAGCAAAACATGAATCGAGCGTTCGCGATCATCGTGCATTATATCCGAATAAACGCTGGTAAAGAAGCATGTGGATGTTAGAATATGCGCATGGATAATTCAAGAAATAAAAAAGAACCTGCACAAGGTATCTTTGACAGCGGTGATGACAGTATCTATGACATCACGACATCCTCGGCGGGACCGCAGGGTCAACTGCCTTTGACCAAAAGTCAACTTGTCGAAAGTCCGAGCGGTGATATCTTCGGCATGATCCAGAATGCCGGTATGGGGTGGGAGGCAAGCCAGGCCGACCGGGAACAGTTTCTGCTTATCAGCACGCAGGGAGGTATGCGTTCAAGTAATGGAACGCCGATAGCCCTGGGTTACCATTCCGGCCACTGGGAGCTTGGCCTGTTGATGCAAACGGCCGCATTAGAATTGCAGCGTTTCGGCTATACGCCGTTTGCGGCGTTTTGTACCGATCCGTGTGACGGACGAACACAGGGAACGCCCGGCATGATGGATAGTCTGCCCTATCGCAACGATGCCGCGACGATTTTCCGCCGTTTCATCCGGAGTTTGCCGAAGCGCAAAGGCGTACTCGGTATAGCGACTTGCGACAAGGGCTTGCCGGCTATGATGATGGCATTGGCTTCGATGAGAGATCTCCCTTCAGTGTTAGTGCCGGGTGGAGTGACCCTTCCTCCGACGAAGGGTGAGGACCTGGGCACGATTCAATCCATTGGGGCACGTCTGGCCCATGACCAGGTAACGCTGGACTACGCCCGGCAGATGACCTGTCGGGCGTGCGCGAGCGCCGGCGGCGGCTGTCAGTTCCTTGGAACGGCGGCGACGTCTCAGGTCGTCGGAGAGGCGCTTGGTTTGACTCTCCCACATGCCGCGCTGGCGCCGTCGGGCCAGTCGATCTGGCTCGACATGGCAAAACGCTCGGCACAGGCGTTGGTGCAATTGTACAAAAAAGGTCTAACGGCGAAAGACATCGTAACCGACTCCGCCATCCAAAATGCGATGGTCGTCTTTGCGGCTTTCGGCGGCTCAACCAATCTTTTATTACACATCCCGGCCATTGCACATGCCGCGGGGCTGGCTCGACCTGCCTTCGACGATTGGAGGAAGGCCAACCGATCCGTTCCTCGCCTCGTCGATGTGCTGCCCAACGGTCCGGTCGGGCATCCGACCGTCCGCGTTTTTTTGGCAGGCGGTGTACCGGAAGTCATGCTGCATTTACGGCGGCTCAAACTCCTGCATTGTGATGTCTTGACGGTATCCGGCGAGCGTCTGGGCGATATCCTCGACGGGTGGGAAAAATCGGAACGTCGCCAGCGGTTGCGTGATCTCCTCTATGAAAAAGACGGCGTCGATCCGGATACGGTGATTATGAGTCCCGATCAAGCACGCCGCCGCGGTGTGAAAAATACGATGACGTTACCGAAGGGAAACCTCGCCCCGCACGGATCAGTCATTAAGAGCACCGCCATCGATCCGATGCTGCTGGATTCGGAGGGGGTGTATCGCATGATCGGTATCACAAAGGTCTTCACGAGCGAATCTGCCGCGATTCGGGCGATCAAGGAAGGAACCGTTCAATCCGGCGACGTCCTTGTTCTTATTTGCGCGGGGCCGATGGGCAGCGGGATGGAAGAGACATTCCAGGTAACGGGCGCCCTGAAACATTTATCCTGGGGAAAGAACGTTGCGGTTATCACCGATGGTCGCTTTAGCGGTGTCAGCACGGGCGCCTGTATCGGGCACTTGGCCCCGGAAGCCCTGGCAGGCGGGCCGGTCGGCAAGGTTTTGGATGGAGATATCGTTCAAATCATGATCGACACGAATCATCTGGAAGGAAGCGTCGATTTGATCGGGCAGGCGGAGACACCGGAGGATCAACGAAGCATAGAAATGGGCACGCGCCTTCTGGAGGAGCGTCCATTGCGGTCCGACTTGGCGCCGCATCCGAATCTTCCGGATGACACACGCTTATGGGCCGCCCTGCAGGAAATCGATGGAGGCACATCCGCCGGGTGTGTCTATGATGTCAATGCGATCATCAAAAGGTTGAAAAGAAAGTAAAGGAATTGTATGGAACAAAACAAAAATAAACTATCAGGTGTCTTTTCTCCCGTGGTAACGCCTTTTCGATCCGACGAGTTAGCCCTTGACGACTTGCGGTTTAATCTAAAAAAACTTAACAAAACCGACCTGACGGGTTACTTAGCACTTGGCTCAAACGCGGAATTCAGAAGTTTGAGCGACAAAGAAAAGATTCAGGTCCTCGAAGTTTTCGCCGAGGAAAAAGGCGACAAGGTCGTCATGGTCGGCACCGGTTGTGAATCCAGCAGCCAGACCATCGAAAAATCCAAAATAGTGAGCCGGATGGGTTTCGATTATGTGAGCGTCTTGACGCCGTGCTATTTTGCCAGGCAAATCAATGGTCGTGTGTTAAAAAGCCACTACGAACGAATCGCCGATTCGATTGATATTCCCGTGCTCCTGTACAACGCGCCCGGCTTCACGGGCGGCATACGAATACCGGCGCCGACGGTCGTCGAGCTCTCACGGCACCGGAATATAGTCGGCATGAAAGATTCTTCGCCGGAAGGGCCGGCTAAACTCCTCGCTCATCTCGATCCGAGTGAAGATTTTCATGTTCTCGCCGGTTCGGCGAATTTTTTCTATCCGTGTCTTCATTTGGGAATCCCCGGCGGAGTGATCTCCTTAACCAATGCCCTGCCCGATCCGTGTTGCGAATTATATCGATTATTCATGCAGGGCAAACACGATGAAGCGAAAGAACTCCACGGCAAGCTTTCGCGGCTCAATCAGGCTATTTCAGGGACCTGGGGCGTGGCGGGTGTGAAAGCAGCCATGGACCTGATGGGATTCAAAGGGGGCCCGCCCCGCCATCCGCTTAAGGACGTGACGGATGAAGGCGTAGAGAGTATCCGGCGCCAAATCGTCAAGGAAGGTTTTATGACGGCATGACGAAAATCTCGAACATACAGAACACGGAACGCGCCACGATATTGGCGGCCGATATCGGGACGACCGGCATGAAAATGGGCGTATTTCGAATCGTCGATAACGCTCTTGATTTAGCTCGTCACTTCTCACAGGAATACGAAGTCAATATATACAACGACGGTTTGTTTGGCGATATTGAACAAGATAAATGGAGGAGAACCTTCGTCGCCGGCTGTAAAGCAATGGAGGACGTCGTCGGTGATGTTGACGTGATTTCTCTTTCCGGGACGACACCCGGATTGACGGCGATGGACGAAAACGGCGAGGCGTTATACCCCGCTATCCTCATGCTCGATCAGCGCTCCCGCGAACAGGCTCAACTCATCATAGAAACCCTCGGCATGTCCACGCTCCTGGAGACCACAGCCAATATGCCGGTTGCGGGAGGATGTTCTTTAGCGAGCATCCTCTGGATCAAAGACAACTATCCTGAAATCTTCAACAAAACTCACACATTCGGCCATTCGAATACCTACATCGGACATTGGCTAACGAGCGTCTTCGCCATCGATCCGTCGTCCGCTTCATTGACGGCTTTATATAATACGGTTCGCAATGATCTTACATGGAACGAAGAGATTGCCGGGGCGTTCGGCCTTTCACCGACTCAGCTTCCGCGCATCGTCCCGGCTGATGAGAGCCTCGGCCGAATGGAGACCTCACTTGCGCGGGAATTGGGACTCACAAAGGAACCCGTTGTATTGATCGGCGGTAACGATGCCGTCTTAGCGGCCTATTCCGTCGGTATCAAAAACCCGGGGGACATTATTAATGTGAATGGCACGTGTGAAATTGCCTTGGTGTGCCTGGACCAATGTCTGGCGTCACCCAATTACAATATCCGGGCCCATGTATTGCCGGACCGATGGCTGACGCTACATGTGATGAATGCCGGAGGAAAGGCCCTGAGTTGGTTTAAGGAGCTTTTCTGCGGTGAATTAAGTGCTGACGAATTCTACGATGAATTCCTTCCACGGGCGGTTGAGAAGTGGCTCGATCGTGAAAGCGGAATCACTTATGTGCCTTATCTTATGGGTTCCCGCTATAGTCTGGAGCCGCTCAAGGCACAGCTATTGGGATTGACGCATGAAACCACCCGCGAGCAGATTCTGGCGGCCATTGTTAAGGGGCTTTGCGAATATCAAAAGGCGCATCTGGACGAGATCGGCAAGAGCGTTCCACTTCAGGACACTATCCATGTAACGGGCGGTGCGATCAATCCCGCCTTGATTCGCGCCAAGTCAAAGTGGATGAGAGACTGCGAATACGTCTTCGACGAGCAGTCCTCCATGAAAGGTGCGGCGATGCTCGGTCAGACATATATCAACTCTTTAAAGTAGTCCACACGGCCTATTTATAGATTTTCGTATATCCAGATTTTGGGATTCGTCCAGCCCACAGAGATAATATCAAGGTCCCCATCGTTGTCCAGATCCACGGCCTGCGTGCCGTCATGGTGGTCGATATTGCCCTTGGAATCCTTATCAATGACGTGTTCGCGCCAGCTCGATCCGTGATTGACGTTTTCAAAGAGGACCACGCGGTTTTCCGTTTTGCCCCGGTGTTCGCCGATCACGACGTCCGGATCGCCGTCCGCGTCGAAATCCGTCGTGTCCATGCTGAATCCCTGGCCCGCGATCACGCCGAGTTTGTGCTGAGTCCACGTGCCCGTCGGATCATCGGGCGCCTCGAACCACCAGACGTCTGTGCCTTTCTCCAGCGCGACGACCGCGTCCAGTTTGCCGTCGCCGTTAACATCAGCCAAATCCACGCGATCCGGCTCGCCGCGAGTGATTTTGCCCATGCGAAACGTGGGCCATGAATCGCCGTCGTTCCGCAGCCACAAATCGCCCAACAAAAGATCTAAATCCCCGTCTCGGTCGATGTCGCCGAAGTCGAGGTCCTCGCCCTGAGGGGGCGTGCTGACGGTCGTGCTCAACAGCGTAGTCGTCCAGGTCTCGTCGGCGGGTTTGGCCGGGACGTTCAGAGCGTAGATACCGCCGCCATCGCGATGCCACGAAAGGGCGACGCGAATGGTTTTGCCCAGTCGTGCGGCCGTGCAGCCCTGGAGGAAATCACCGCCGCCGGTGTAGTTGATGTTCTTGTGAATGGTGAACCGGCCTTTGCCGTCGTTTTGTGCCCATACGAAGTCGGTGTTCTTCGCGGCCCCGACACCTCCGGTGCCGAGAACATCCGGATCACCGTCCAGGTCAAAGTCATAAACAACGGCCATATTGCGCAATGGCTCTCCAATGGTGGATTGCTTCCACGTTCCGCCCAAGCTGCCCGGATTCTTCCACCACCAGCCGCCGGCGATCAGGTCCGGATCGCCGTCACTATCCACGTCGGCGCCTTGGATAAACATAGCCCGGTCCGGCAAGTTCGCAATCGCGTGACGTTTCCATTTAGCCAAAGACACCTTTTGCTTCCCCTGATTCAGTAGAACATCTACTCTCGGCGAATTATGATTGTAGGGTTTCATGAGGATGTCCAGGTCTTTGTCCCCGTCCAGGTCGGCCAGGAGACCTTCATGGATCCCCTGCCCGTGCGAGACGACTGTCTCCTGGAAGGTTCCCCGGCTGTTGCCGTACCAGATGTAGGTTTTGGCATTATCGCCGGCGCCCGGCTTGCCCATCTCGCCAATAAAAATATCCAAATGTCCGTCGCCGTCCACATCGCGAATCTCGCAGGTATGGCCGTGATTGATGTAGCGCAGAGTATGCGGGATCCACACCTTGCCGTTCCACTGATACCATTTGATATCTCCGTTCATATCGCCCGGACTAAAGACGACTTCCGGACGCCCGCCCTCAACCAACTGTCCGGCGGCGCACTGGGTAAAGGCCATGTCCGCATCAATAACGTTTTCCTGATAATTCGTGCCGCCTTTCTGTTTGAACCAACGACCGCCGCCGACAATATCGATTTGACCATCCAGGTCGATGTCCACGGGGATAGAGGGAAAGCCTTCGCACGCACGTCCGGACGTCCAGGAATAGACCGATTTCGACGGCCAACTTTCAGTTTGCCGGGGCTTATCAGGGATTTCGTACAGATGCAAATTTTTCGCCCTTTGGTTCCAGGATAGGAATTCCACCCGCCCGTCTCCATCGAAATCTCCTACAGCCTGATCGTGGTGCTGGTTTTTACCGGAGTTCTTGATCAAACGGCGCTTCCAGGGTCTGGAGAAATCCGGATACGGGTTTTCCCACCACCACATCCGGTTGCCGCTGGAATCCTGACCGAAGATTACATCAACGTCCCCATCTTGATCGACATCGTAGGTTGTTCCTCCGGCCTCCGGTCTGAGATGGGAATCATCAATGACCTTCAGGTCCCAGGTCCCGGAATTGTATTTATACCAAACCACCGACGGCGTCTCCGTCCGCTCGGTTACCACAAAATCCTGGACACCGTCCTTATCCAGGTCCGCCACAACACACGCGGTTTGCTGATTGCCGCTGTTGGGGCCGGGTAATGTGACGCGCTTCCATTGGACGCGGGCTTCGGCAATATGACAAAATGTCAGGAGCAAGCTAAAACAAATGGGATAGACTATTATCTGTCGTTTCATTCTTATCGTTCTCCAAGGTTCATGGTTTATCATCGTTTGTCTATTTTACTCCGAGGTCACGTTAATCCAGGCCTTCTTTTCTGCGGATAGTTGCATGGCATCGAGAACGTGTTGATTGCGCAATCCGTCATAAAAATCGGGAGTAATCGGTTCGTCTTTGGCAATGGCTGCGAGCAAATCTCCGACCTCGTGGATGAACGTATGTTCCCAGCCGATGATATGTCCCGGCGGCCACCATTTCTTAATGTAGGGATGGTCCGATTCCGTGGCCAGGATTGTGCGGAAGCCCTGCTCGCGTCCGGCTTCGCTTCGCGTGTAGTATTGAATTTCATTGAGTCGTTCCAGATTAAACAGCAAGCTGCCTTCGCTGCCGAATAACTCGAATCGCAGATAATTCTTTCGACCGCTGGCAAAGCGCGTCGCCATAAACGAGCCCAGGGCGCCGTCGCTGAATTTCGCCAGTGAAAACAGAGCATCATCCGCGGTGACCGTGGCCTTGCCCGATCCGTTCGGTAGCTTGCGTTCTTTGATGAAGACTTCCTCCGCGCCGCAGACCGATTCGATTTCGCCGACGAGGAAGCGAGCCAAATCCACAACGTGGGCGTTCATATCCCCGTGCGCTCCGGAGCCGGCTACTTTCTTATCGTGCCGCCAGACATAGGGAAAATCGGGATCGACCAGCCAATCCTGATAATACACCGCGTTGAAATGAAAGACTTTGCCGATTTTGCCCTCGTCGATCATTTGCCTGGCTAAGGCAATGGCAGGGACGCGCCGATAGTTAAAGGCCACCATATGCTTTACCCCGGCGGCCTTAGCCGCATCAAGCATAGCCTTTGCCTCAGCCGCGTTTACGGCCACGGGTTTTTCGCAGATAATATGCTTACCGGCCTCAGCGGCGGCCACGGCAATCGGCATATGCGTGTTGTTACTGGTGCAGATATCGATCACATCGATATCATCCCGGACGATGAGCTTTTCCCAATCCGTTTCCTGACTCTCCCAACCAAAACATTTGCAGAACGGATCAAGATTCTCCGCCACATTGTCACAGGCGGCCTTCATGACCGGCCGGGCCGGCAGATCATAAAACTTATCGACGTCCATCCAGGCGTTGCTGTGGGCTCGACCCATGAACTGCGTTCCCACGATTCCGATATTGATTGTTTCACTCATGGCCTAAGACTCCATTTCTATTCGCTATTTCGAAGTAGATACCTGCTCCGGTTCGTCATACTTTAAAAACAACACCATGCCGGGCCATTGAACTTCAATACCGTGATGATGCGTGTGACTGTAGGTAAAAAGGGTATTAATTTCGGGTAATACCAACTCGACGGGTACATCGAAGCTGTCATAGCTGAGATCGTGATTCTTGCCGATTTTGGTAATGACTTTCCGTCCGTTGATGCCGATCACGTTCGCGGCGTCACCGTTCCAGGTGCACATTGTGATTTGTGCGGCGATGAGTTTGTCCAGATCGTCACCGGCTTTGGCCCGACAATAATCCATTTCCCCCATGCGTGTGGACCATTGTTTGGGGACAGTGTATGGCTTGCCCATCCGGACCGTTCTCTTCCGGCACAGGTGCAGATCCCGGACTATCGGAGTCATATAACACACGCCGGCTCGATCCACGATTCTGGCCATCAGGGCCATGGGCTTTTCCTGAGTGGGCACCCAGGCATTTTTCCATGTCACTTTCCATGGAGAGGACGTAGCGGTGCCGATATGGCTTTTCATTTTGCCGCAAAAGTATCGATAGTGCCACTCGTTATATAGGCCGTCACCGTCCCAGTCGAAATCTTCATACTGTCCGATGATGTCGATATGATTGACGTGTGCATCCGATGCCGTTCGGCACTCAATGACCGGCATATCTCCAAGTCGATCACCGGAGTGAGGCGTCGAGATCGAGCCTTTCACATGGGATTTGGATTCGTCGTAGTAAATTCGGAATGTCACTCCATAGACGATCCATTGAGGCCACCATCCGCCTAATCCCGTACCACTGCTACAAGTAAACTCGAACGTATTTTCTCCCCGGCGTAACTGCCCTAAAGGTATCTCCACACAGGGATAGCGCATATATTGATATTCCGTGTCCGGCTCTCCCGTACCGGCCTCGCCCGGGATGTGCGGAGATTCGGGAATAGCAATCCAGGCATTTTCGTTCACACGTACCTTTTTATTAATCGTACCGCCGTGGCAAAGCAGCATCTCAATAGTGACTTCCGCTTTACGCGCCTTGTCCAAATCGTCGATCTGAATCCGGTTCACCGGATTGGGCAAATAGGCTTTGGCCCGATCGGGCGTCGCGTCCGGCCCGGTGACCCGCTGCCAGCGGGACGCATTCACCCACGGTCCGGCCCAGACGTATTCGCGGAAAACATCCCCGGATTTCGGCTCCGCCAGGGCCGATGCTCCGACTAAAAGCACAATCCATACCCAACCATATCGCATCGTTTTTCTCCTGCTTCGTTTGTTAATACTGTTATTTCTTTTTCTTGAGCGTGTTACGCCACAACTGGATCGGCGCCTTGTCCCAGCTTCGGGCAGTGACGATATCCATATCACCGTCGTTGTCAATGTCGCCGGTCTTGGCCTTGTAGGCACTGGTAGCGGCGACGATGATTTTCTTCCAGCTTTGCCCCTTACCCTGATTGAGGAAGACACATATCTCCGGCGTGGATGTTCGAATGAGCGTGGCGGCGACGATGTCGATATCTCCGTCCAGGTCCATATCTTCGGCCCGGAGCGTATGGCAATAATCGATGACGCCCACCTTGTGCCTTTTCCAGCCATTCTTTCCGGCTTTGGGATTGGAGTTAGCATACCACATAATACTAAAGCCCGTCTTTTCCGAGTGCGACAGAACAACGTCGTTTCTGCCGTCCCCGTTGATGTCCTTGATATCGCCCATGATGCTGTGGTCCTGCCAGCCGCCGGTGACGTCTTCGTACCACATAGCGTCGATATCATGGCGCGTCCATGGATCCGTGCGCGGGCGGTCGGGATTCTCCAGCCAAAAGCCGTTCATAAGCACATCGTAGTCGGCATCGCCGTCGATATCACCAATATGCATGCCCTCACGTTCGGCGTTGTCGACCTTCTTCTCCAGCCAGGACGTGGAAGAGGTTTGGTAATAGACCGCAAACTTGTGTTTGGTCCGAACGACGACATCGAGTTTCCCGTCGTGGTCCATGTCGTGGACTTCCACGTCCTTGACCTCGCTGCCGAGTTCGACCGTGGCGATCTTATGTTCTTCCCATCCGGACGTCGCCGGACCTCCGGGATTGGCGTACCAAAAGACGCTGGCTTCACCGTCGTTGCCCTTGGCGGTCACAACATCGTTGTCACCGTCCGCATCCAAGTCCACGATAACGATGCCGTCCCCAAAGATATGGCCTTCATCAACGATACTGAAACGATCCCAGGTGGGATAGCGGTACCAGCCGATCTTACCGTCGTTCTCTTTACCCCGGTCCGTGGACCAGGTATGTACGGCAATGTCGTTGTTCCCGTCACCGTCAATATCACCGACAGCGGTTCTCCCTCCGACGTTCTCATCAATAACCACGCGGGTAAAAGCGAGCGGCTTTGCCGTACAGCTACATGACAGGATCAATACAGCAAAAACAAATGAATTTTTGGATTGAACGCACATAGGTCAACTCCTCTTATCTCAAGCCAAGGATTTGTTTGTTTAGTTCATCGTCGCTCTTGCCGCCGGCAAAGTCGTCAAATGCGACTTCGGTGGCCTCGATGATATGTTTTGCGATAAACGGGGCACCTTCAGCGGCACCTTGTTCGGGGCTTTTGATGCAACACTCCCACTCCAGGACGGCCCAGCCGTTGTAACCTGCTTCGGTCAATAACGTGAAGATGCGAGTGAAATCTACCTGGCCGTCACCGAGGGAACGGAACCGCCCCGCCCGCTTGGACCAGGATTGATAGCCGCCATAGACGCCGACTCGCCCACTCGGCTGGTATTCGGCATCCTTGACATGGAAGGCGGTGATGCGATCGCCGTAAAACTGGATGAATTCGCAATAGTCCAACTGCTGGAGCAGAAAGTGGCTCGGATCGTAATTCAGGCAGGCGGCCGGGTGATTGTCGGAAATGTCCAGAAATATCTCGAACGTCGCGCCGTCATAGATATCCGATCCCGGATGCAGCTCGAAGGCTATGGTGATACCCTCTTCGTTGGCGGCATCGAGCACCGGTTTCCAGCGGCGATAGAGTTCCTTGAAGGCCATATCAATCAGTCCGGCGGGCCGCTGGGGCCAGGGATAGATCATGTGCCAGGCGAGACCGCCGGAGAGTACCGGCACGGCCTGGAGTCCCATGTTGGCAGAGGCCTTGACGGCTTTGATCAATGCCGCCCTGGCCCATTCGACGCGGGCTGCATCATCCAGCCCATCAGGATAGAACGGTGCAAATGCCGTTTCATAGGCGGAATGGATCGCCAGCACCTGGCCCTGGAGATGGGCGGCCAACTCCGTCACTTGAAGCCCGATCTTGTCAAGGGAGGATTTGAGGTCGTCACAGTAGGATTTCGATTCAGCCGCCTTATCGAGATCGATGACCCGTTGATCCCAGGTCGGAATTTGCACACCTTTGTAACCTAACGAAGCCACCCAGGCCCCGATGTTTTTCAAATTATTGTACGGGGCATGATCGCGCAGAAATTGGGCAAGGAAAATACCCGGGCCTTGTATCTTGCTCATAATGATCTCCTTTGATAAACAATTCCGAGGCTGTATGTTCACTTCATCATTCGATATTCAGATTCCTCTACTTCGGCACCTTCGCCCAATCTTTGGCAAACTGAACTAATCCTTCCGCCGTCAAAGGGTGCTTGTACATCTGGAAGAGTAAGTCGGGATTCATCGTCGCGATATCGACGCCGGCCCGAAGACAGGCGAGAATGTGATTTTGTGTCTTGATGCTGCCGGCGATGATTTCCGACTCGAAGCCGTAGTTATCTCGTGTGATAACGGCGTCTTCGACGAGAATGTCACTTTCGTTCGCCACCGCGTCGAGCCGGCTCAGGACGATGCTGACGAAGCTGGCGCCCGCCTTCATCGCCAGAAAGCTCTGGGTGGAAGAGAAAATCATCGTCACATTCGTCATGACTTTCTTTTCTTCTTCCAGTATCGGAACGGCCTTGAGGCCCTCGACGGTCATCGGGATCTTGACGACGACGTTAGGCGCAATCCCCGAGAGTCGAACGGCTTCTTCGATAAGCCCTTCCGCGGTCTCGGATACCGCCTCCACACTGACGGGGCCGGGCAGGATCGAACAGATTTCTTCCACGACATCGCCAAACTTCCTTTGTGTTTTCGCGATATGACTGGGATTAGTGGTCACACCGTCCACCAAACCCGTCTCGCACGCTTTACGGATCGCCTCCGCATCTCCTGTGTCCAGGAATATCTTCATCGTTTTAGTCCTTTATATTAGCTGCCCGCAATAACATCTTTGATTTTTTCTATTGTCACCTGGATAGTTGGTTCGTCGCCAAGTTCGGAAACCACAAGATCGGCCTCTGTGAAATCCTCATCTTTCGTATAACCGTTGGTCGTGACGATACAATGCATCCCCGCAGTCTTGGCGGCCAGCAGGCCGTTCCGGGTATCTTCCACAACGACACATTCCGACGGTTTAAGGGTCAGTCTCTGAGAGGCCAGACTATATATTTCAGGGTCCGGCTTCTTTTTCGATACAACGTCCCCGGCCAGAATCTCGCTAAAATACGTCTTTCGATCCGGACCCAGCAATCGTTCAACGACGAGATTCACCGCGCGTTCGTGCGACGTGGAGCACACGGCCAACGTGATATTCCCCTCAATCGCTTCATCGACGATTCGCGCGATGCCGGGACGTAGCGGCAATTCCCCGGATTCGATGATTTGCATGAAGAAATCCGTCTTCAGCTTATGCAGCTCTTTGATGAGGGTATCCCGATCCGAAATATCCTCCGGCCAGCCATATTGCTCGAAATAATGTCTCATGCGTTCTTTGCCGCCGGAGACTTCCAGGAGCTTTCCATAAAGCTCGACACCCCAGTCTATCTCCAATCCCCTGGCTGCAAATGCTTTGTTAAAAGCGACTCTGTGCCCGTCCCGTTCGGTGTCGGCCAGAACGCCGTCGCAATCGAAAATCAGTGCTTTCATAATGTTGTTCACCTTACGGCCCGCGGCAGTCGCCGGGATCGCCGCCAGCACATCTTCTTTGGTAATTCGCCCGTCCGGCCCGGTGCCTTGTAGGGTGCTCAGATCGATCCCGTGTTCTCGGGCGACTCGTTTAGCCGACGGGGAAATGGAAACGCCGGCCTTGCTTTGCCGATTGATCTCGTCTGCGTGTTCCTCTGTTCGTGCTGGAGACGTGTGACCGGTTTCTGTAGAGGTTTGCGGTTCCTCGATAGATTCGCCGGGTTCTCCGACATACGCGATTGGATCCAACACCTTTACTTCTGCTCCGGCGTCGTACAGACGCTTCAGCAAAACGCCCGACTCATAGGCCTCCACCTCGAACGTTGCCTTGTCGGATTCAACGAGAGCGACCACATCTCCTTTATTCACGTAATCGTTTTCTTTCACGTGCCATTCGACGATAACACCGGTCTTAATGTCCTGCCCGACCTGAGGCATAATAATAGGTTTGGCCATCGTTTACTCCTCTCTCAAGCCTTCCCGACGCCGCCGAACAGATTAATGTTTTCCATAATCCCTGCCTTCAGTGCATCGAATTGCGCTCCAATTACTTTCAGCGGATTGTATTCGGCATTATGTGCGTTGTGGTAATCGACAACGCCGTCGATAAACGCATATTTTAGTTGAGTGGATATATTGACTTTTGCACAACCCAGTGAAATACACTTTTTGAACACGTCATCGGCCAGCCCGGTCCCGCCGTGTAGAGCGAGGGGTATGGCCGTTTTCGCTGCCACCTCTTCCAGCAGGGCATAAGCGATCCTGGGCTCGCCTTTATATACCCCATGAGCCGTTCCGATGGCGGGGGCGAAACAATCCGGCTTGACTTCCGCGCAAAAGCGGATGGCTTGTTCTGGATCGGCCAAATGAGCGTCCTGTTCTTTCACGTGGATATCGTCCTCGACACCGACAATGGCGCCGAGTTCCGCTTCCACCGTGACATCTTTCGGATGCGCCATTTCCACGACCCGCTTGCTCAGGGCGAGGTTTTCCTCGAACGGCCGAGACGAGGCATCGATCATGACCGAACTCCATCCTGCATCGATACACTCGGCAATGAGCGACAAGTCCTTACAGTGATCCAGATGCAGGGCAATCGGGACCGTTGATGATTTAACAAGCTCCCTGATCCAGGACATGATCGCTGAACACCCCCAGAAAATGACCGTCTTGGCAGAGGTCTGAATAATGACCGGCGCTTTAAGATCTTCTGCGGCTTCGATGACAGCTTTCGTGGAGTTGTAGTCCAGAATATTAAATGCCCCGACGGCATAGCTCCCTTCTTTGGCCGCGGCAAGCATCGCGTTCATATTTTCAAGTGGCATGGGTCTTGTTCCTCATAGAGATTCTTAAAGATGGAGTATTTTTCTTACGGCGCCGATGATATCCGGCTCCTGGGGAACCGACGCCCTTTCAAGCTGAACATTGAATGGGATCGGTGTATCCTTACCGGCTACGATCTCGATGGGCGCATCGAGGTAATCGAAGGCTTCCGCTTGGACGATGGACGCGATATCCGAAGCCACTCCGCCCCTTCGAACGGCTTCCTGGACGATCACCAAATGCTCCGTCTTCCGAACGGATTCAAGGATGAGTTCCTTGTCCAGAGGGACTAATGTACGCGGATCGATAACTTCGACGTCAATCCCCTCTTGAGCGAGCTTTTCGGCCGCAGCGAGCGTTCGCGGCACCATGTTCGACCAGGCAATGATCGTCACATCGTTCCCTGGACGTTTAACGTCGCCGACTCCAAGCTCAATGGTATATTCGTTCTGTGGAACGGGACCTTCCGTCAGATACAAGAGCTTGTGCTCGATGAAGATAACCGGGTCGTCATCTCGTATCGCGCTTTTGAGTAGCCCCTTAGCGTCATAGGGTGTCGAAGGCATGACAAGCTTCAAGCCGGGGACGTGATAATACCACGCTTCGAGACTCTGGGAGTGCTGTGCGGCCAAACCGTTACCGCTTCCGCCCTGGGTTCGCAAGACCATGGGAACGCGGCCTTTACCGCCGCTCATGAACTTGTACTTGGCGGCCTGGTTGACGATCTGATCGATAATCAAGGAGGTAAAATCGACAAAGAGTATCTCGACGACCGGGCGCATCCCGGTGATGGCCGCCCCCACGCCGGCGCCGGTAAAGCTGGCTTCCGATATGGGCGCATCAATAATCCGGCGAGGGCCAAACTCGTCCAACAAGCCGACGGTCACTTTGTACGAGCCGCCGCGTTGACCGATACCGCCGCCAATCACAAAGACCGACTCGTCCCGAAGTATTTCTTCTCGCAGGGCCTCATTGAGGGCTTCCCTGTACTTCATCTGCCTGACCTCACATGTGCTTTCTTTCTCACTCAATTTTGCTTTACCTCTTCAAGAAATGTTTCGACGGACGGCTGAGGACAATTCTTTGCGTGGTCGACCGCCTGCTCCATCGCGTCCTGCGCCTGCTGCTTGATGGCCTCGATATCCTTTTCAGTGCATCCTGCCTGTTCGATCAGGTATTTCCGGGCCAGTTTCAACGGATCTTTGGCTTTATAGTGTTCGAGACGATCTTTGGGCATATACAAACCCGGATCGTTGACGTGGTGGCCGCCGTGGCGATAGGTCATGGCCTCGATCATAGCCGGCCCCTTGCCCTTCCGGCAGAGATCGGTAGCTTCCATCGTCTTTTCATAGACGGCGAGGACGTCATTGCCGTCCACGAGATACGCCGGAACGCCGTAGCCTTCCGCACGCTTATGGAGTTCCGGAATTCGACTCATGTCCTCAATAGCACTTGACACAGCGTACTGATTATTCTCAAGGACAAATACGACAGGCAAATTCCATATCGCCGCCAGATTCAGCGACTCGGCAAAAACGCCATTATTGCATGCCCCGTCCGAGAAGAAGATGACAGCGACCTGATCTGTCCGGCGAACGTGGATACCGAGACCAGCGCCGACGCCGATCGGGATACCGCCGCCGACAATTCCGTTGGCGCCGATGTTGCCGGTATCAATGTCGGCGATGTGCATCGATCCGCCGCGTCCGCGACAATATCCGGCCTCCCGGCCCAACACCTCGGCAACCATTTTCTTCAGTTCGCCGCCGCGGGCGATGCAATGGCCGTGCCCGCGATGCGTGCTGACGATGAAGTCATCCGTCCGCAACGCCGCACAAACACCGGTGGCAATCGCTTCCTCGCCGAGATAAGGATGGAAATAACCGATGATTAAACCCTGGCGATAGAGTTTGATACACTCGATCTCGAAGATCCGGATGGTATAAATCGTGCGATAGATTTGTTCGAGAAATTCACGCGAATATGCCATTGTTTTCTATTTCCTTATTCAAATATTTGGTGTCATGATGCTAAGGTGTTGCACATACGGAAAATCGATATTTGTCTCCGCGATAAATCGAGTCCTCCATTTCGAGGATCATTTCCTTGCCGCAGAAGGTCACGCCCTCAACACGAAAGGCGGGAATCGGCTCGCGTACGTCGAAGAAACGCTGCGTGCCGGCGTCGATCATCACGGTATTCAAAGTCTGCTGAATCTCCACCAGCGAGAGGCTGAAATGCTCCTGATAAATCTCATAGAGCGATCCGGTAAAATCCTGCTTAGCGATATCCGGGCAGAATTCCATTGAGATGTATCTGACTTCAAGCATCATGGGAATATCATCCGCGAAGCGAAGGCGGTGAATTTTATACACCGGCACCGGCATGACATACCGCCGACCATTGATCGTGGCTGAATATCCTCTCGCGAGTTTCCGGGCGTCCAGGACCTTCGTCGCGGGCGTGTAGCCCGCCTCGATCATGTTTCGGGTAAAGCCGAGAATTCGGGTGGCCGAACGCTGCACATTCCTCTCGCGAACGAAAGTGCCCTTGCCCTTGATTCGCGTTCCCCAGCCGGCCCTTTCGATCTCCTGCAGACTCCTTCGGGCGGTCGTATTGCTCACGCCGTATTTCCTGATGATTTCATTTTCTGAACAGATCTGCATGCCCGGTTTGAGCCGGCCGGAACGGATCGACGCAATGATCTTCTGACTTATCTGGTAGTATTTTGGGACGTTTGTTGTGTCTGAAATCATCATTAACCTGCAAAATCAACTTAACGCACTAACATATAGCGAGGCAACAGGTATTTGCAAGGTTTTTTTATGATTTTAGCCAAATAATTTTCATTTTTTACGTGAAATGCAGGTCGGAAGGCTTAAAGCACTAAGCATTCCACGAAACAGCCCATATTGGTGAATCGACCGTTTTAAGCCTCTTCCATCTTCTTTGGCTTACCCACGGCCCCCATAGCTATCGCGATCGCGAAAAGGACTCCGGCTATCACAGCGGCTATCGGCAAACTTTGCTGCACCGTTTTGCCTTTGCTTAGATAGCCCACGAGCTTGGGAAGAATCATAGAGCCAAGAAGGCCGATGGAAAAGATAATCCCGAAAACGCTGCCATAAACGTTCGGCGCGAACTTATCGAAGGTAACGCCGACGATCGTGGGAAACATCGGTGCGAATGCCAGCCCGATGACGAGAACCGCCAAAATCGCCAATCCCGGGCTGCTCGCCTTTACCAGGATAATAATCGCCGGTATGGAAATGATCGACATGGCGGCAATGATCTTGACCCCCATCGCCGAGACGTTTTTCAGCGCCGACGTCGCGAACCGCCCCACGGCCATGGCAAAACCGAATAACATCAATACAAGACTTGCGTTCCGGATGGCATTCGTACTTCCCGATGTCTCATAAAGCTCCGTCATGAGGGGCTTGGTCCAATTGTTCATGGTCCACTCCAGGCCGATATAACAGGCCAGGGCCGCCGCGGCGATAAGGACTGCGGGTTTTCTAACGAGATCAAACGCTTTAACCAGGCTAAAACCCGTTGATACCTGTGGATACTTCGGTAGGAAGGCAACGACCGCAAAGAGGAGGATTCCTACACCGACAACCGAAACCGATACAGCATAGCTGAGATTCAAATCATTCATAAAGGTACCGATCATCAGGGGAACCAGCACGAAGCCCAGCCCGACAAACCCACAACCGAAGTTACTGGCCCGGGCCGGATCCTTCCCGTCGAAAAGGACCACCGGGAGCAATGTATTGCCCACCGTATTGCAACAGATCGCACCGACGCCAAGAAGCAGCGTGGCAAGCTGGACGAGGACATAGGTTGTTGAGCAAGCCAGCAAGAGGATAGCCAGGCCTGAAATGAGAAATCCGCTTATGGCCAGAGGTTTATGCCCGAATTTGTCCACGGCGAATCCGATGAATAGCTGGGCAATCAGGCAACTCAGCGAAAAAAGAGAGATCAGGGTGCCAAACTGGTTCTCGTCTATCTGCAACCGGGCCATCAGCTCGACTGAAATCGAACCGAGTATGATAAAACAAACCGCCAACGTGAAAACCGCCAGAACCGCAACAATTGCCGTCGTGTTTTTCATATGTGTCTCCCTAGAATCAGATTCATTATCATCTATCTGTTGTCTTCAGATTTCACGGAAATCTTCAGTCTATTTTCTTGAATGAAACGCTCCACTTCATCAAAGGACGGCACCCCGTCCGTGCATCCCAGGGCTGTGGCCCCGATGGCGCCGACGGCGCTTCCGAATTCCAACACGCGGATCAGGTCCCACCCCCGCATCAAGGCGGCGATCAACCCGGCGGTAAAACAATCGCCGCAACCGGACGGATCAACCAAAGGCACCCGGAAGACGCCCATGTCCACGGCGTGCTCGCCATCGTCAGCGTAAAGGCCCCGCTCGCCCCGTGTAATCACGGCTACCCGTGCGCCGGCCCGGCGCAACGTTTTCGCCTGGCGAGCCGGGGTCGTTTCGCCGGTCAGGATGCGGGCTTCGTCTTCATTGGGTACGAAGACATCCACATGCTCGAGCAAAGGCAGGCATCGACGCGGATCGACGCCGCTGCCCTGGGCGATGCAAATGTTTAGCACGACCGTGCAGTTTCGTTGCCGGGCGCAGCGCATCAGATGAACCAGCACTTCGTCATCCCAAGCACCTAACTTCAAATACCCCCCCACTAACATAAGACCTTTCTCAGGAACAAGTTCCGATGAAACATGCTCGCCACTGAACGTGGCGGCCACGCCCAGAGAGTGGATAAAACGCCGGTCCTCGCCCTCGGCGCGGACGATGAACGTCGAGGCCGTCCTGCCCTCCGGCTCCTGTCGTACGCCGCTAATGTCCAGCCCCAGCGTGTGCATTTGATCCAGGAGTAGTCGCCCGAGGGCATCGTCTCCCACGCTCCCGGCGATGGCAACTTGTTGGCCCAGACGGCGCAGAGCAACGGCTGTATTCAAGGCGTTGCCGCCCGGAAAGACCGCAATTCTCTCGGTTAATACCAACTCGCCAGGCTCGGGGAGTCGCGCTAGCGGACTGGCGAAGATATCGGCCACTAAATCGCCTACACAGAGTATCTTTGCCGGTTTTTGCGAGGTCTTCATATGTCGCCTCTATTGGGTTGACATTAGGCTAAGCCCGGCCATACCTGTCTTCGTACCGAACTTTATCGTCATCACACACTTCTCCATAGGCCACTTCCATCATGCGAAGCAGCGTATCGCTTGTGTTGCGCAGGCGGTGTTTCGTTTCGCGGGGGATGAATATTTCGTCGCCGGCTCGAACGTTTCGGACGTCCTCCGCTACCTGCACCTGGCCGCCGTCTGTGAGCATAATCCACAATTCGTCGAAGTTCTGATGGGTTTGCAGGCTTCCGGATTCTCCGGGGTTCATCTCGACGATCCATACCGTGCACGGCTCATTTCGTGCATATTCCCGGTATCGTCCCCAGGGGCGTTCGATGATATGTGGGCGATCAGTCATTCTTTCACTCCTTTTAGCCAATATGAGATCGTTTCGTCGCAGAAGATAATAGTGAAATCAGCCCGGCATCGCAAGCGCGAAAACAGAAATGCAATCCCTCGACATGGTTTTGTGTAGAAACCATTGAGCCTCCTCATTGACCGCTGATTCTTCTTGACAAGACGGTAAGTAATCGGATAGAATTATTGTTGTGACTAAATTCGTGGCTTCTGACGAGGCATTATGCAGGCGACTGCTGGTTTCCATACCCTGGTCGGCCGCATATTCAAGGCATTCAAGGAAAGGAGGTGACGTCAAATTAGGACCGATACTCGTCCGAGGGAGTGGATACTTTTCAATCAAAACAAAGGCCATTCCTCTTCGCTCAGGTATATGGCCAAGACCAAACGTTATATCCCACTATTTCTGTAAGGAGGACGATCATGTGTAGAAGACTCATCTGTCTCATATCATTCATTGTTCTGGCAAATGCGGCCCAGGCGGATCTCGTTGGCTTATGGCGATTCGACGAAGGCTCCGGCACGGTTGCCAATGATGCCAGCGGCAGCGGGCACCACGGTACACTTGTCGGCGACCCTCTGTGGACGGGCGGAAAAATCGGGGGAGCGCTGGATTTCGATGGTCAGGATGACGTGGTGGAAATCGGGGCATTCGATGTCGTCGGTCCGGGCATCACTCTGGCCGGCTGGATGCGGCCCCGCAGCTTCGCCATCAACGATGGCCGGGTGATTACAAAAGCCGTCGAATGGGGCGAAAACGATCACTGGTGGATGCTCAGCACCATAGCCAGTGGAGGAGAAGACAGACTTCGTTTCCGCCTTAAAACGGAAGGCCAGAATACCACCACATTGATCGCCGACTCCGGAGCGTTGGTCGTGGACGAGTGGCAACATGCCGCGGCGACCTGGGACGGCACGGCCATGCGGTTGTTTCTCAATGGTGAAGAAGTGGGCAGCGCGGACAAGGACGGCGCCGCCGTGGCGACGAATCCGGATGCCAGCGCCGCCATCGGCTCGCAACCCCCGGATGCCTTTGCTCCCGCGACGCCGGACCACGTCGCCAAATATTTTGACGGCCTTCTCGATGATGTGCGTCTGTACAACAATGCACTGTCGGCCGTGCAACTTCAGGGGATCATGGAAGGTGAAGGGTATCCCTTCGCGTTCAGTCCCGATCCCGCCGACGGCGCCTTCCATGAGGATACCTGGGTGACCCTGAGTTGGTCGGCGGGCGATCTTGCCGTCTCTCACGATGTGTACTTGGGTGACGATTTCAGCACTGTCGAGCAAGCGACGCGAGATTCAGAACTTTACCGCAGCAACCAGGTCACGACGTTTTACATCGCCGGCTTCCCCGGATATGCCTATCCGGACGGTCTGGCGCCGGGGACAACCTACTATTGGCGGATCGACGAAGTCAACGATGCCGATCCGAACAGTCCCTGGAAGGGCCCGGTTTGGAGCTTCTCCATTCCACCGAAGACCGCCTACAATCCCGATCCGGCTGATGGGGACGGGATTTCTGAGACGACGGTCATCCTGAATTGGACCGCAGGTTTCGGTGCGAAACTGCACACCGTCTATTTCGGTGATGATTATGACACGGTTGCGAATGCCGCCGTGGGTGTTCCCGCAGGGACTACGAGTTATAATCCGGGTTCCCTCGAGGCGGAAAAGGTCTATTACTGGCGCGTGGATGAATTTGACGGCCTCGGCACGTACAAAGGCGACGTTTGGGCCTTTACGACGCCGGGCGCGGTTGGAAATCCGCAGCCGGCTAATGGAGCCGCCGATGTATCGATGGCGACGATTCTTCGCTGGACAGCAGCCGATAATGCGGCGTCTCACCAGGTGTACCTCGGGCTGGATAAGAAGACGGTCCGCACTGCGAATACGACCTCGCCTGAGTATAAAGGCGATAAAGGTCTCGGCGCTGAAAGCTACGATCCCGGATTGCTCGAAGCCGACACGACATACTATTGGCGGGTGGATGAGGTTTATAACGGCGCTCCGGTGAAAGGGCCCGTCTGGAACTTCACGGTCGGTGCCTATCTTCTGGTCGAAGATTTCGAGAGCTACACCGATGACGATGCGGCGGGCCAGGCCATTTGGCAAACGTGGGTCGATGGTTTCGGCGTCGCCGACAACGGCGCGCAGGTCGGCTACCTGATGCCCCCGTATGCCGAGCAAACGATCGTGCATGGCGGTTCTCAATCCATGCCGCTGTTGTATGTGAACGAAGCCGGAGTACCGAATTCGGAAGCGTCGTTCGCATTAACAGCGATGCGAGACTGGACGCAGGCCGGTGTCGGGACATTGTCTCTGTGGTTCCGGGGCAATTCGGCCAACGCGGCTGATCCGCTTTATGCGGCGATCTCCAATGCGGCCGGTGGACCGGCGGTGGTGGCCAATGACGATCCGTCGGCCGCGACGGTGGGCGTCTGGACGCAGTGGCGAATATCGCTGTCGGCCTTTGCAGATCAGGGGATTAATTTGGTGAACGTGGATAAACTCGCAATCGGTCTCGGCAGCAAAGGGGGTCCGGCCGTTGGCGGTACAGGCACGATATACATCGACGACATCCGGCTCAGTCAGTAAACACTGTTCCAGGGCGAAGGCTGATTCGATTGTCTGCCGATCAAAGGAAAATAGACTTCCTTCAACATGTTGACTGAGGCATTGTTTATTGGTGCATCTGCTCAGAGATTGCGTTTATGAAAGGGAACATAATGAGATCGTTGAGATCTTTGGGTTTCGGTTTGATCGTTTTGGCTGTCGTTGCAACTCCGATCTATGCAGACCTTGATATGGGGAACGTGGTTGGACTGTGGTTATTCGATGAGGGTGAAGGAGACGTCGTTAACGACCTGTCCGGCAATGAGAACCACGGCTCATTCAATGGTACGCTTGAATGGACGGAAGGGGTTTTCGGAGGAGCATTGAATTGCGCCACGGGCGGGCATGCCCTCATTAAGGACAGCGACAGTCTGGACTTGGATGAGGCGTGGACGCTGAGCCTTTGGGTTTACATCAATCCGCCGATGGAAAGGTGGCAGACGATTCTTAACAAGCGTTTTGATACGGCCACTAACTACGTCATCCGGCTGCAAGACGTCGGTAAATGGGAAGTCATGGTCAATAACGGTAGCTGGGTTCGCGTCGGCGATCCGGATCCCGCTCAAGGTGAGCAGTGGGTCCATCTGGCCGGTGTTTACAATGGGATCGATACGCTGAGTCTCTTTGTGGATGGAAAGCAGGTGGCAACGAGATCGGGCATTGCTCCACCGCCGGTGAACGACATCGATCTCCGTTTAGGTTCCTATAGCGGCAATGCCGGGGGCATCGACGGTATGATAGATGAGACCGCCATCTTCAATGCGGCCCTGGAGCAGGATGATATCTTGCGGATTATGGATGAGGGACTTGCCTTAGCCCTGGACCTCGGCGGAGCCGGACTCGCGAAAGCCCGTTCCCCTAATCCGAAAAACGGTGCAGTCCATGAAGCTACCTGGATAACACTTTCGTGGAGAACGGGCGATTCGGCGGTCTCTCACGATGTGTACCTGGGTGATGATTTCAGCAGCGTGGAAAACGCCACGCGAGATTCGGAACTGTTTCGCGGCAATCAGGGCGGCACGTTCTATGTGGCCGGTTTTCCCGGATTCGCTTATCCGGACGGCCTGGTTCCAGGGACGACGTACTACTGGCGAATCGATGAGGTCAACGACGCCAATCCGGATAGTCCCTGGAAAGGGAATATCTGGAGCTTTTCCATTCCCCCCAAAACGGCGTACGATCCCAATCCGGTGGTGGGGGAGGAATTTGTCGGCCCTGAAGGTGTAACCCTGCGCTGGACGCCGGGCTACGGAGCCATATTGCACACATTGTTTCTTGGTGATAATTACGACGAAGTCAGCAGCGCCACTGTTGGTATCCCGGTAGGTACGACAAGTTATCGACCCGGCCCTCTCGAAAGGGAGAAGGTCTATTACTGGCGCATCGATGAGTTTGACGGCGTTGCCACCTATAAAGGGGACATCTGGGCTTTTACGACGCCTGGCGCCGCAGGCGCTCCGCAGCCGGCCAATGGTGACGTAGATGTCGATCAAACCCGGATTCTTGGCTGGACATCGGCGGAGAATGCCAGCTCTCACCATGTATATTTCGGTACGGAGGCGGAGGCAGTGGAGAATGCTACGACCACTTCGCCGGAATACAAAGGCAGCCAGGCTCGCGGTAATGAAAGCTACGATCCCGGGAAACTCGCCTGGGATACGAATTACTACTGGCGGGTGGATGCGGTTTACGATGCGGACCCGGATCATCCGACGAAAGGTCTGGTCTGGAGCTTTACGACCATTGATTATTTCCTGATCGAAGACTTCGAGAGCTATACCGATGACGATGCGGCCAACGAAGCCATCTGGCAGACGTGGATCGACGGATTCGGTATCGCCGACAACGGCGCGCAGGTCGGTTATTTACTCCCCCCGTACGCTGAACAAACGATTGTTCATGGCGGTGAACAATCCATGCCGCTATTCTACGTCAACGAGGCCGGCGTCACCAATTCAGAGGCTTCTTTTACATTGACATCTATTCGAGACTGGACGACTGAAGGCGTCGGAGAATTGTCTCTGTGGTTTAGGGGCCGGTCGGCTAATGCGGCTGAGCCGCTTTATTTGGCAGTCTCCAACGCCGCAGGTGTGCCGGCTGTCGCGGCCCATGAAGATTCCAATATCGCTCAGACCGGCACATGGAAGCAGTGGCGTGTTCCGATCCAGGCTTTTGCCGATCAGGGGGTCGATCTAACTAATGTGGATAAAATCGCGGTCGGCCTGGGAGGTCAATCCGGCAGGACTGTCGTTGGCGGCACGGGAACAATATATTTTGACGACATCCGTCTCTATTCTCCGGGGCGGCAACCGTAATAACAAGAGTTTTGCAAAATTGAAGTTAGGCATATATTATTTCAGAAAATCGATT